>JAGQHH010000730.1 GCA_020431945.1 Cyanobacteria bacterium HKST-UBA02
TCTGGTTCTGGCTCTGGTTCTGGTTCTGGTTCCTTTGCTCGTTCGAAAACTTTATAGACCCGGAGGTCGGTTCCAATAAACCGGCTATCAGATTGAGGATAGTGGTCTTGCCGCATCCGCTGGGTCCGAGGACACAGACGATTTCTCCCGGGGCGAGAGCGAAGCTGATTGCTCCCACAGCCGGTGCGTCTCCGCCTGACCCCTGCCTGTACTCGAAGCAAAGGTCCTGCACCAAAAGCAGTGGCTCGGTCATTGTTCCGACTCGGTAGCCGCTGTCGATTCGGATCCGGTCTGATCGATGTGAATACGATTGAGAGCGCTGTCGGCAAAAGTCATATCGACGTTGTCCTCGAAAGTGGCGGGTCCTTCGAGATCGCCGATCTCTTTACGGAGCTCCACGGCTTTGTCCCAGGCGCCGATATCCAGAGACGGGTTTTTCGGAAGGGTCCCCTGGTCTATTAAACGACGCAGAGCGTTGCGCACTACTTCCGGGTCCACTTCCGGAAACTCCTGACGGGCCACGGCCAGGGCGCCGTCGAAGTCGGAGTGGATGAATGCCATGGCTTTCGAGATGGCGTTGACGGCTTTCTGAATGGTCTCGGGGTGCTTCTTGTGGAATGAGTCCGATACGGTAAGTCCGGTGAATGCGAAATCGCCGAGTATGTTGGCCGGGGAGAAAACGATCCGGGCCCCGTCTTTTACCCCAATGGAGACCATGGGCTCGATAGTCATGGCCATATCTGCCTGGTCCGCCCTGAGCATGGGAAGCAGGGTCCCGAAGCCGCCTTCGACGATCTGAGCCTCCACCGGATGACCGTCGTTGTCCAGGATATGCTTCATGACGGCATAGCTTGTGGATGGCGCCTGATAAGTCCCGACTCTATAGCCGGCAAAACCGCTGGGGCTCTCGAAAGGCTTGATCTCCTTCTTGCGGGTCACCACCCAGAAAGGAACGCCCCGGACGATTCCGGCTACGACTTTGCCCCCCTGTCCCTTTTCCCTGGCGACGGCTACAAAAACCGGATCCGCCACACCGAACTGGGCATTGCCGGCGGCCACGGCGGTAAATGTCTTCTCGTCCCCGCCGGTGCTGACGAATTTGACGTCGAGCCCTTCTTCCTTGAAGAAGCCCTGCCTGGCAGCCACATAGAGCGGCATGTAGAGGAAAACATGGTTGAACTGGGCGATGGTAACCTTCTCGCCCTTGCTCTCGGTCTGGCTGGCCTCGTGCTTGCAACCGCTCAATCCGGCGCTGGTCAGGACGACCAGACCTGCCAGGGCGGCTATGCCCAACCGGGCGTATCGATAGGTCCGGAGGGGTGTGTTTCGAGGGTTCGGGAAGGTCTTTCGCATAGGGAGAAAAGACTACCAGATTTCTCCTGCCCGGCGACTCCACCACTTAATTAATGACTACCATGGTCAGTTAATGTATTGTTTGAGATACAGGTTGTTTCGGCCAGTCGATGCTTCGCCCACTTCTCTCCACTATTCTTGCCTCGAGTTTTGCCTGCGCCCCGGCGCTGGCGGCGCCTCCGGCTCCGCAGGTGAGCATCATGGCGCCCTCCGGCGAGATTCCGGCTGCCTCCACGAAGCTCCAGGAAGGACGGGTGGAGACCAAGTATGTAGTGCCGATCCGGTCATCGGTCTGGGAGAAGAACTATACCAACGGCTTCAATGCTCTCGAGGAGCGCAAATTCGAGCATGCCGAGAAGATGCTCACTGCCGCCATCAAAGAGGCTAAGACGCCCGGGGCGCCCAACACAGCCCTGATTCACAGCCGACTCGCCCTGGCGCTGCTCTATCTCAAGCAACAGCGCTATCCCGAGGCTTACGACCTCTACAGGTCCACCCTGAACCTCGCCTCTTCGAGATGCGGGGCTGCCTCTCGCGAGGTGGCGGAGTGCAAATACGGGCTTTCCCGCTGCGAAGTGTTCTTCGGAGATGAAAAGGCTGCCAAGGAAAACGCCGAGTCTGCCATCGAGATTCTCAAGAAAAGCGGCAAGATCGACTCGACCCTGGGCGGGCTTTCGGTCGAGTCCCTGGCCCTGGCGCTGGCTCGCTTCGGCTGGTATGACGACAGCAAGCTCCTTTTCGGTACCGCAGGCGAGATCATGGAAGCCCATCCAGGCTATAAAAAGCTCGATCTCGCCGAGTCTCTCCGGGAGCAGGCGCTGTTTTATCACGCCAGGGGAGACCGCAATACGGCTACCAAGCTCTACGAGAAGTCGGCGAAGATCAAGGACGCTGCCGTCTCCGCCAGCGAGCCTTCGGCGGTTCTCGGTGAAGTGGACTTCGTCTGGGAAGCCGGCTCCACGAGATCTCGCGAGATCATCGACAATGAATTCCCGTTTCGCTACGTAACCGCCAATGGTATCAGGGTGGCTGCCACCATCATCGATCTCTGGGAGCTCATTGGCATACTCGTAACCGTGACCAATACCGAAGATCAACAGCGTGAGTTCGTCCTCGGCGACATCGTTGTGGAGAAGGTGGACAAGAAGTATCCGAAACACAAATCCGAAGTGATCCCGAGCGTCGACGCCAACTCTATCGACCGGGTGCAAAAAGAGCTGAGCATATGGGCTCTCACTCATACGCGCCCCTGGCTCGCAAATATCCAAAAGACCAGGACAGTGCGCGGTCTCGTCCCTCCCGATGGCCATGATATGTTCCGGGGTCCGAACGTTTTCGGCGTCTGGGGGAACTGGAAAGCGGTATCCCATACGGTGCCCAAGCTCGTGGCGATCACACCGTCGCGCGAAGGGCTGCAGCGTTTCGATCGGACCGAAGTCCCGCTTCCCGGCTTGCTCTCTCGTGGAACACACAAGATTGCCGGCAAGTATCCCGTATATCTCGAGCCGTTCGAGTCACGCACCGGAGAGCTCTTCTATCTGAATCATCGTGACGTCGATATCGTGATCAAGGTCCCGGTCGGTAACGCCGTGTTCGAGCTGCCGTTTCATACGAGAAAGAAGTTTTCGCATTAGGTCGCGGGAGCAAAGACGAGATTGTCGCAGTCTAAGAAGCAACATACTATCGGTCAGGAATTCATCGATGATTGTTTGACTTATCTGAGGGAAGGCAGGCGTCTGAAACGCAAGCTCCCCACCTGGGTCGGTCAGATCTATATCGACCGCCAGCTTCCTTATATGTGCGTCTACAGGCAAAGCGAAGAGCGTGAAGACTGGGGTACCGAGCAGCTCCTGGCGGGTGAGGCTTCCACTTTGATCGCGCCGGCGGACAAAGCCGAGGAAAAGCATGTTCGCCATCTCGTAGAATCCATCGGCGAAGAGCTGATGCGTTATTACGGCAACTTCCTGGTGGTGGAGATCTGGTCGGGCGAGGACGAGACCGATTTCGAGCTGAGCGCCGATGGCGAGGAGTCGCAGCATACCGAGCACCGACCGGCATTCAAAATCTATGCCGAGAAGTCCGACACCGAGTGCGCCTATGTCCGCACCCTGGCGAAGCAATTGAGCCTTCTCAAGCTCGACACCGGGGATACCTCGGTAAAGATGGTGACAAGCAGCGCCATAGCACCACCGGGGATGAAACCGCTCATATCGAGAGAGAAGAGCGATACTTTCGAGGTGCACGTAGTCGGCATAGAAGTATCGCCGATCTACCGGGATATGCGCCTGGATGCACGTTTTCCTGCTCTGCTGGCGGCCCTGCAGAGACAGTTCACGAAAGTGCTGGAGAAAGTCTTCTTCGATTTCCTGAAAGAAGAAACCCGTATGTGTCCCCCGAGCTATCTCGCTCTGGGCAAACGCAGCATGGTGCACGAGGTCATGCGAGTGGATCGCGAGCTCGCCGAAGTGGCGGAGTCCATCGACTTCCTCCTGCTCGTCACTCCGACCAATTCCAGCGAAGCCTTTGCCGAGTTCAAGCACGGGCTGTTCCAGAGAGACCCGCATTTTTTATACAACCCCTCGCCATTCGACCCGGTGCAGCTCAAGCGCAAGCTCTATCGCGCGCCGGTGGAGCGCATCGAAGATCCGACCCTGGCTCAGCTTTTCCGGGAGCAGCAACTCGATATCGACTATCGGATTTCTATGATTGCCGAGCGGGGCACCAAGCGTTTTCTCTATGCCAGCCTGCAGCTCTATGACGCACCGGATCGCGAGTTGATGGGACTGGCGGACCAGATACTGAAGACGGTGCCCGAGAAGAGCAAAGGCGAATCGGTGGGCAAGCAATTGAGCGCCAATCAATTTGCCAAGCGCGCCCAGAAAGAGCTCGATTTCTACAAGTCTCGCTGCCCCGATCTGCCGGCATCCGTGCAGATCCGCGACGATGTGCCCGGGGTGCTGGTCTCGCACGGTACTCTAATTATCGGCAAGGAGAGACGTATCTTCGAGGGACGGGCCGAGGCTCTTCTAGGCCATGAAGTCGGTACGCATATCCTCACCAACTACAACGGCAAAGCCCAGCCCTTCCGGCAGCTCAGCGCCGGCTTGCCCGGCTATGACGAACTCCAGGAGCCTCTGGCAGTGCTCGCCGAATATCTCGTGGGCGGTCTCAGCAAGCGCCGTCTCCGCACCCTGGCCGCCAGGGTGATCGCCGTGGGCATGCTCTCCAGTGGTGCGACTTTCGTTGATGTTTTCCGGAAGCTGACTAAAGACTATGACCTGCACAAAGACATCGCATTCGGTATCACCATGCGGGTCTTCCGCAGCGGCGGTTTTACCAAGGACGTCGTCTACCTGCGTGGTCTGATCAATCTCCTGGAGCACATCCGGCACGGGCTCGATCTGAAGATGCTCTATGTCGGCAAGTTCGGAATGGACTACCTGCCCATCGTCCGCGAGCTGCTCTGGCGCAAGATTCTGGTACCGGCGAAACTGCTCCCGCATTTCTTCGAGTCTGAAGATGCCATGAAACGCCTGGAGCGCCTCCAGCAGGGCGCCACGGTGCTGGATCTGGTTTGAGCATCTAGATTAAATGGAGTTTGCTCCTTAACCTCCCTCGTATAGAGTAGAAGGAAGGGAGGATGTCCGATGCTCTCCATGGATTTCAGAAAGCGGAGCTTAGTAATTGCTCTATTGCCGTTTCTACTGGCGTTGGGCGGCTGTGGCGCGAAGGACAGCCCAGACCCCTATCGGCTTCCTGAGAGTCTTGAAGGCCCCAACTGGTTCGTTATCGACAAGACCGGTCGAAAGGTCTTCGATGTGCCACATAACTATAAAATTGGCGAGTATCATGATGGTCTCTGCCGTTTCGCCAAGGTCGAAAACGGAGAGCTGGTTATGGGCTTTCTCGATCCTGAGGGCAAGATCGCCATTCAGCCGCGGTATTCATACTGCTCGGATTTCAGCGAGGGCCGTGCCTATGTTTCACTTAAGGATTCGTGGCAGCTTCTCGCACCAGTGCAGATAATAGACAGTCAGGGAAAGATAGTAGCTGCAGCTCCAGGCAAAGTGCTGACTCAGACGCGCAATTCGTCGCTGGCGATCGTCGAGCCTCTGTCTGTGGAGCCCATGATTCCGTGGTACTTCAGGTCGGGCCAATCCAGGCGAATCAATTGTGGTCTCATCGATCACAACGGAAGGGAGGTAGTACCCTGCAAGTTCGAGTCCGCGTCTGAGTTCGGACACGATATGGCTTTGGGTGAGGGCCGGTCATCAACTACCGTATTCGATCGTTCAGGTCATCGCTTGTTTGAGGCTGAGTACAGTCTCTCTGGAGGCTATCATGAGGGACTGGCAGCCGCTAGCAAGAGACCCGGAAGCAAATCTGAGCCCGGTGATCTCTGGACCGGCGGATCTTTTATCTTTGGTTACGTAGACAAGACTGGCGAGGTGAAAATTCCATTTCGTTATTGCTACGGCGAGGCGTTCTCTGAGGGTCTTGCTGTTGTTGCCGATGACAAAGGAGTTTTGTTCATCGATAGAGAGGGAAGAGATGTTTTCGGTAAGCGATTCGAAGGATGCCGATCCTTTCGATCCGGCGTGGCGGCTGTCAAAACTAATGGACTCTATGGGTTCATTGACAAGTCCGGTCGTTTTGTAATAGAGCCGCAGTATTCTCAGGCTGAGTCCTTCGATGGTGGAGTAGCCGTTTGTGCGATAGCTACGAATAATAACCTGTCCAGTTCTCCTAGTGACTCATTCCGTGATTTTTTA
>JAGQHH010000731.1 GCA_020431945.1 Cyanobacteria bacterium HKST-UBA02
TCACCCCGGCCATGGCAGCCAGATGGACCACGGCATCCACCGGTCCCTGGCCGGGATTTCCCGGCGCGAAAGCACGCTCCACATCTGACCTGTTCCGGATATCCCCTTCCGCCAGGGTGAAGTTCTCATGGTCCCTGACCCGGTCGAGATTGCGGTGTTTGATCCCGGGATCGTAGAAATCGTTGAAATTGTCCAGGACGGTGACTTTTACGCCGCTTTCAAAGATCAGGCGCTCCACCAGGTGGCTGCCGATGAATCCGGCACCGCCAGTGACAAGGACCCGCTCGAGTTTCATTGACCGCCTCCCATCTCAGGCTGATTCCAGGAAACAAGCATAAAACGACCGCATGAATCGAGGATTTTGCAACCAGCGATTGATTTGAAGAAATCGGCGTCTTTGCTCCGAGCGATAATATACGCTTTTTTGTGATTGTGCATATGGGCGCCGAGCAGATCGGCGGTGGGGCAGACTTCTATTCTTCTACCGGCATAATAAGTGACAGACGGCTTCCTGATACTGTGCACCAGAATCGGCCAGTCCGAAAGCGCTGCATAACGGCTGTAAGCCACCACCGGCTCTTCCCATTCGGCAGCGAATACATCCAGGAGCCCCGGTCCGAACCAGCCGAAGGTGAGGAGCATGGAGCAGCCGAATACGACTAGAGACGCATAGAGCCGCCTGGAGAGAGCAAGGAGCAGACCGGCAAGAGCACATACCGCCATGGCGGTGATCGCCGCCGGGAGCATGGCTATGAGCTCCGGCGGGCAGTCCCTGACTTTCGCCTCGACAATATGGAGAGTGAAAAGATTACCGCAAGCCAGAGCCGCCACCAGAGCCAGACCGGAAGCTATGGGCAGGCGCGCTTTCCTCTCTATGAGCCCGGTCAGGAAGACCCCTGAAAGGGCTGCGATGGCAGGGAATGCCGGCAGCGTATAAGGAATGAGCTTGGAGACGCTGGCGCTGAAAAAGCCCAGAATGAAAAGCGACCAGACCGAAAGAAAAAGACCGAATTTGCTGCTCGCCCCGGCTCTGTCTTTCAAAAAGCCCTTGAGAGAGCCCAGCCAGGCGAAAGGCAGGCAGAGAGACCAGGGGAAAAAGCCCCCGAACATGGCGGCTATGTGATACCACCAGGGATACTTGTGGTCCACGACAGCGGTGAAGCGCTGGAAGTTCTCCCGGAGTATGAAAGCCTCGTAGTACTCGCCTTTCGTGACATAGATCTCGAGAGCGAACCAGGGAACGGCAATGACAGCGATGAAAGCAAGAGCGGCAATAGGATTGTAGTATTTCCAGGCTTTCTTGATCTCGCCGGTGAGAGCATGATATGCCACCATGATGGCACCGGGTATGAGAAGCGCCACCGGTCCCTTGGTCATGACACCGAGGGCGATGAGCAGGTAGCCGAGCCACTTCCAGCGCCCCTCACCGGACTGGAAGCCATGATAGAGGCTCATGAGAGAGCCTGCCACGAAAAGGCTCAGGGGAATGTCGGTGATGGCCAGGCGTGAAGAGGCAAGAAAGAGAGGTGCCAGCAATAGCGCCAAAGAAGCCAGCACCGCTGCTTTGCGTGAGGCATATTTTTCGGTGAATAGATAAGTCGCACCCAAAAGGATAGCACCACAGGCGGCACTGAAGAAGCGAGCGGCAAACTCGGTTACACCGAAAGCCTTGAAGGCCGCGGCCATGGCCCAGATGCACAGAGGCGGCTTGGTATAGCGAACCTGATAATTGAGATAAGTGGTGACATATTCGCCTGTCTCGAGCATCTCCCGGGCGGGCTCGGCATAGAGCGCCTCGTCCGGGTTGAATATCGGATGACTGCCCAGTTTGACGAAATAGAGCAGGCAGGCGGCTGCGAAAAAGGCAGCGAATAAGATAA
>JAGQHH010000732.1 GCA_020431945.1 Cyanobacteria bacterium HKST-UBA02
TCCATGAAATCGATCTTGCTTGCCCTGGTCATATCTTTCAGGGCGAGGTCGAGCTTTCCAAGCTTCTCATATGCTTTGGCCCTGGCAACCAGGAAATCGGCGGACTGAGGCTTTAGCTTGACAGCCATGGAGTAATCCTTGATTGCCCTGGCGGTATTGCCTACCTGCTCGTAAGCGGCCCCCCGCCAGAACCATCCTACAGATTTTTCCGGACCCAGCTTCAAGTACTCATCGAGATCCTTGATCGCCAGATCATAGCGTTTGATCGCTCCATAAGCCATGGACCGGTAATGATAGTAGCTCTTCGTCTGCGGATACAGCTTGATGGCAGCGCTTAGGGCCTCGATTCCCTCATTGTATTTACCAGCTTCGCAGGCAATGGAGCCATAGTGCTTGTAGACTTCGGGTAGATTCTTGTCCATCCTGGCTGCGGCTCGCACGGACTGCAGAGCTCCTTCGATATTGTTATTGACCTCGAGGCACCGGGCCTTTATGAGAAAGGCACCGGCACAGCGAGGATATAGCTTGATGCATCGCTCGGCAAGGGCAAGGCTGCTATCTATTTTGCCGGCATCGAGGTCAGCCGAGGCACGCTCCAGCAGAGCACGGGAAGTCTCGATAGAATAAGCCGGTGAGGGCAGGAAAATGATCCAGGCGACGGCTATAACAAAAACTTTTGACACGCTCAGCATACCCGCATTATAGCGCCGGCTCACTCACCCAGAAACTCGACGAGATCCTCGACGGGCTTGAGCTTCTTCTTCTCGACCGTGGAGCTGGTGATCATCACTTTCGGTATCTTCCGGAAGAGATCGTGGACCGCCTCTTCCGAGATTCTCCTGCAACCTGTCAGGGTAAGGACCTCGAGACTCTTCAAAGAAGCGAGATAGCCCAGACCTGTATCAGTGACTCCCGGATTGTCGTTCAGATAGAGATTCCTGATCGTTCCGGGATTATGCTCCACAAGATACTTCACGCCTTCATCGGTTATATTGTCGGCGCTGATCGATAGCTCGCTCAGGGGAAGACTGGCGACATGCTCGAGAAAACCGTCCCCCAGCTGCGGGCAGTCATCGACTATGAGCCTCCGCAGCCGTCGACGGCCGGTGAGATGAGCGAAGCCGTCAGCGGTGATGCCGGATACGCCGTCCAGAGTGAGCTTGCCGAGATGCCCCAGACGACCGAGAGCAGCCATGGTCTCGTCGCCGATTTTACAATAGCTTAAATCGACATCCACGAGATTGCTCAGGCGATCGAGACGGCCAAGAGACCTGTCTGTTACCGCATCATGATCCAGGTCTATGACTTTGAGCTGAGCGAGCCCCAGCACGACCTCCATATCGGCATCAGAAAAAGTCTTTTGCTTCGAGATCAGAAGCCCGCTCAAGCTACCCCCCTCGAATCGAGAGAGACCCTGCCACTGGCAATCGATATCAGGATCGAAGCGCAGATACTCCAGATCCTTAATCCTGGCTATCGCATCGAGATCAGCAGCCTTAACCCGACCTTTCACGTAATAGGCCCTTGCTGCCACTTTCTCGATCTCATAGGTCCTGGGCTCCTTTCTCTCTGTTCCGGCCCCGGAATGTTTGAGAGCGCGCCAGGGCTTATACTGCACTGTCAGAAAAACGCCTGCCATCGATAAGACAAACATGACTGCGACGGGCAGGGATGGTCTAAACCGCTTCCCGGTAGACACTGCCGGCTGCCCCTCGGCAGGGTCCAGGGTCTCTATGGCGGCAGCGAGCTCAGCCATGCTTTGAAATCTGTCTCCGGGTCTCTTAGCCAGACAACGGAGCACCACCGCCGTCACCATTGCGGGTGTGCGTATCAGAGCCGGAGGCCTTTCCCGGGAGTGTTTGAGGATGACCTCCAGAGCGGTATTGCCTTGAAATGGCTGGCGCCCCTCGAACATCTCGTAGGCCAGACAGCCAAGCGAATAGATCTCGCTTCGCTGGTCGAATTCCAATCCCCGTGCTTGATCCGGCGACATATATGCGGGTGTCCCGACAATGGTTCGCCCCTTAACCACCGTAGTCTCGAGCCCTTCCGGATTCACCCTTGACACCCCGAAATCGATGAGCTTGACCCCCGGCTCCGGCTCGTCGATGAGAATCACATTCTCGGGCTTCAAATCGCGATGAAATATACCCTGACTGTGAGCATATTCCATTGCCTTTGCCAGACTGTGCAAGACAAACATAGCCCGATCCGTACTGAGCGGTCCGTAGAGCTCGAGGTGCTCGGCAAGAGATCGTCCCCGAAGATATTCCAGTACCATATATGGCACACCACTCTCGGTGGCACCAAAATCGAGCACCAGGACGACATTGGGGTGATCGAGCCTGCTCGTCGCCCGGGCTTCTTCTTGAAAGGCGACAAGCTGCTCATCAGAGAGCTGATGGAGGATCTTGACTGCCACCTTTTTGCCGAGCAACCTGTCCCGACAAAGATAGACCGAGCCGCCGGCGCCCCGGCCCAGCTCTTCGAGAGGCTTATAGCGCTCCACAGGAAAGACGTCTTCACCGAGGGGAAGCTCCTGCTCCTGCGCCTTTACGAACTCGCTTGTACCCTCGCTTCGCTTGCGGTCCGGAGATCCGCCTCCAGCTAGCTCCTGTCTCTTGCAGGCGCAGAGATCGGCCCTGAATATATACTGGGTAAAAGAGCCTGCCCGGCCGCCTCCGGTTCGCTTGCCGCAATCCGGACAGAGGGCGACGACAAGATCTTCGTCCATGCTGGGAAGCAGATCGCAACTGCAGACGCTTACCCACTGAGTCATCGAGAAACTGGCCGAGCTCTCCTTCGGCTTCAGGCATTTCGGGCACATGTCTGATCGGCTCGCCACAGTTATATATATTATCCCTGACAAAGGAGTCACGAATGTTGATCGATTGCAAAAAAGCCAGTCCACAAGAGCTTTACAGGATTCTTCTCGGCTCCGTGGTTCCCAGACCGATCGCCTGGGTCTCCACCATATCAGAGACCGGAGTGCTGAACCTGGCACCATTCTCTTTCTACAATGCCTTCTCGGCCAATCCGCCGATTCTTGGAATCGGCATAGGATCGCGACGCCTTCCGGACGGCAGCACGGAACCGAAAGACAGTTTCAAAAATATCGAGAGCCGGGGCGAATTCGTGGTCAATGTAGTGAGCCGTCCCCTGGCTGAGAAGATGAACCTGACAAGCGGTGAGTATGAGCCCTCGGTAAATGAATTCGAGGTGGCCGGGCTCACCCCTGCCGCCTCTACCATGGTCGCTCCGCCCCGGGTGGAAGAAGCCCTGATTGCCATGGAATGCCGGCTCTTTCAGGTGGTGCCTCTGGGTGGATCCAATCTGGTGCTGGGCAAGATCGTCTGCATCCACACAATCGATGAAGTCTGGAAACAAGGCGACATCGATCTGGAGCGCCTGGAGCCGGTGGGTCGCCTGAACGGCTCTTCTTATTGCGATACATCGGTGCGTTTCGAGATGCCCAGACCGCGGCATTAAAGAAAGATGGCTGGAAGATTACCAGAGCTGCTTCTATTGACTGCGCTTCTCCTGAGTCCCGGCTCAGCCGCCGCGGCTCCGCCAGACAAGGCGATCACCGACGAGCTCATCGCAATCCATGAGCTCAGCCAGGCAGGAAAATATGAAGACGTCTATAAAAAGACCAGTGCCCTGAT
>JAGQHH010000733.1 GCA_020431945.1 Cyanobacteria bacterium HKST-UBA02
AGCAAACCGTCGGTAAAGAGCGGTATAGACCTGTATAACGCCGGGAAATATGCCAAAGCCGCCAGTACGCTCAAAGAAGCCACCAGGGAAGCGCCGAAGGCCTGGCAGGCAGCCGGCTATTACTACCTGGCTTGCTCCTATTACCAGCTCGGTCAGAACAAATACGCCGTTGCTTACTTCAAGAAGGTGACCGGCGCCTTTCCGAACTCCCCGGAAGCGCAGAACGCCTCCACAATGCTCAGCAGGCTCGGACAGCCGCAATCCTCGGCAATCATAGGCGATATAAAACAGAAGAATGTAGAAGCTCAAGCCCGAGCCAGAGCCGTCCCGACAACCGGCACCATGCGCTCTCCCAGCGGTCCCAAGCCCAAACTATCCAAGCTCGACCAGGAGCTGGCCGGTCTTCCCAATGAGAACCGGATTTATTTCACTCCGGGAAGCCAGGGTCATATGCTGGTGAAAGCATATCTGGACAACCGCCCCATCGAATGCTGGTTCGACACCGGCGCCAGCGCCCATTTCGGGAAGAACAACCTGGCTGCGGCCGGGATTCCCCTTCCCAGAGGCGAATCGAACGGAACAATCGAAGGCTGGGCCGGCAAGCCTGTTGCCACCTGGAATCAACCCATGAAGCTTCGCCTCGGCAACATGGAGCGAACTGTCATGGTAACCATCGAAGAGAACGCCAGCTTGATGCCTCTTGTAGGACAACAGTTCTTGCGCGGCTACGACTATGAGATCGACCATAAAGGTGGATTTCTGACCATGCGCAAAAAGAAGCAGGAGAGTTCCAGCTCCTCTTTCACCAGCAAGGTCAACAATCTCTATGACATTCCCTGCATGACGAAAGGGTCCAGGGAGTATGTCACCGTCGAGATCAATAATCGCACTATCGCGCTCCTGCTCGATACCGGAGCCAACAGCACGATCTTGAGCTATGCCGAAGCGAAACAGCTGGGCTTGACCGTTCCGGACGATGCGCCGGAAGTCTCGGGAACAGGCATCGGCGGCTCGGTGAGCTATAAGATCATCTATGTGACGATGCACCTCGGCCCCGTGTGGAAGAAGGGATTCCCTGTGCAAGTGGGCAATGTCGATAGCGGAGCCGTCGGCCAGGACTTCCTCCAGGGGCATCGCTTCACGATCGACAAAGAAAGGGGTCTACTGCGCTTTTTCCACTGATTACGCTTTCAACTGATAGAAAGCAAAATACTCGTCATCGAGGGGGAGCTTCTCGAAGCTCCGGAAACCTGCCTGGTATGCCAGCTCCCGCGCCGTGTCCTCGCCCATGAGGGCGCCGATGCCGGCACCGCCGTCGGCAAGGGAAGTGGTCATGCAGAACATCGTGCTCAGTGAATAGAGCATCTTGCCCCAGTCCGAGATATTGTCCTCGACCCGGCTGGAGGCATTGAGCTCGACCATCAGATAGATCCCGCCCTCCGTAAGACCTTCACGAATCGATCGAAGCAGCGCATCCGGATCGGGAGAATCATGGACGACATCAAATGTGGTGACCAGATCGAACTTGCCCAGCTCGTCCGGCACGCCATCGGCGATCGCGAACTCGAGAAGCTCTGCGAGTCCGGCTTCCGCCGCATTGCTCCTGGCTTTCTCGATGGATAGATCGTGGAGATCCGAGCCGGTGAACTTGGAGGACGGATAGGCCGAGGCCATGGATATAAGCGCGTAGCCGCCACCACATCCGATATCGATGACCCGACAGCCTTTCTGCAAGCGTTCGTGAATCAGGGGCATCTGCGGGAGCCACTTGCGGACCAGATGATACATATAGCGGGGACGGCTCTCCATGTCCCTTGCTTCAAAGAACTCGGCCGGATAGTCGGCGGTAGCGATGCCACCACCGCTGCGGAAGACCTCCTCGAGTTGAGGCACCATCTTCATGAGAGGAACGGTCATGCGCAGGAGCCCGGCCATGTATAACGGCGAGTCGCGGTCCGCCAGGACCATGGCATGCTCCCCGGGCAAATGATATTCACCGGTCTTCTCATCCAGCTCCACATAGCCGGCTGCCACCATGGCGCCCAGCCATTCACGCAGGTAGCGCTCATTGACACCGGATCGCTCGGCAAGTCGGGCTGCCGTCATCGGACCCTGGCCGGCCATGCTCTCGAAAATCTCGAGACGGGAGCCAAGATAGGTCATGGCACCGAAAAAGACAGCGGCGTTATCGCGCATGACGGTGCGGGTAAACCGGTCGACCCGGGCCCGATCGAGTTTGTCGGAAGTCGCTTTGGAAGCCATGTGTCTCTCCTCCGTGCCAATTATTGCATCTTTTTCAAAGCGGCGGCCCTGGATTTGAGGAGGGCCTGCTTGTCTTCGCTGCCGAGCTTGATGGCCCTGTCGAAGTCGGCTACTGCTTTCTTGTATTGTCCGAGTTTGAAATAGAGATCGCCACGAGCTTTGTAGCCATCGTCATCGCTGGGCGCCCGACGAATCATCTCGGTATAGTCGGCGAGCGCTCGGTCATTGCTCTTCATTCGCTCGAAGAGCTGGGCGCGCAAGAGATAAGTTCCGGCATCGGCAGGGTTGGCTTTGATGATCGAAGTGAGGTCGGCCACAGCCATGTCAGTCTGCTTGAGTTTCTCATAAGCGCTCGAGCGCTTGATCAAACAGTCCCAGAAATCTTTCTTGATCTTCAAGCAGGCTGTGTAATCCGCCACGGCAGCCTTCAACTTGCCCTGGCTGAGACGCACATTGCCGCGCTCATAATAGGACTCCCATTCCCCGGCGTCGAGCATGATAGCGGAGGAGAAATCTTTCTCTGCCGGGGCGAACTGTGCTTTGCGGCTGTAGCAGGAGCCTCGCAGGAAATAGATATCGGCGAGATTGATGAAGTTCTCGTCCCGATACTCGAAGTGCTGCCGGAATCTGCCTGTGTTGGCGGTGAAATCGAAGAGAACCAGCTTGGGGCGCTTCTCGATTATCTTCGAA
>JAGQHH010000734.1 GCA_020431945.1 Cyanobacteria bacterium HKST-UBA02
CTTGGCTCCTTGCCGTGCTCCCGGGACATGGTCATGCCTTTCTCCAGGATCGCCAGAGCTTCGGTGTAGTCTCCTTTCTCCGAGGCGATCAGACCGCGCTGGTTGAGGACCATGGCCATCTCGGAAGAGGACTCATGGTCGGATTTCTCCAGGAGTTTCTCTGCTTTGTCCAGCTCGGCGTCTGCCGCCTCGTATTCGGCAAGCTGCCTCAGCGCCCGGGCGAGTTCGGTATGTGCCTTTGCCATTTCGATGTCGTCGGCCTCATATTTCTCGATCAACTCGATCCACATTTGCTTCGCTTCGCTATAGGAACCACCATCGAAAGTGTTTCTGGCTTTTTGAAATATCTCGTTGAAGCTCATAGCCTCTCCTGTCATTGCCACTAACTCTCCAGAGCCGCCAGCATTTCGACGGCGCGTCTCATATCCGGCAGGCTTTCGTCAAAAGCAGTCAGATTCATAGCCTTGTCGATCATCTCCAGGGCTGCATCGTATTCGGTATCGGCAATATGAATCCGGGCCATGGAGACCAGGGCTGCCGCATAGACCGGATTGATGGCAAGGCTCTTCTCGAGGAGATCCCGGGCCTTAGGAATGTCGCCTTTGCGGATCATGAGATCCGCCAGGCTACGGTAGGGCCACTCGAAGTCGGGGTGGTCCGCGATCAGCTTCTCGAGCTTTGCCACGGCCTTCACTCTGTTTGTGAAGCCGAGATGGAGCTCGACATCCCTGTAGGTATTGAAGGCTTCCTGATCGACAGGATGGGCGGGGATTCTGGTGCTCAGCATATCTCGGGCCGCTCTGCCGCTCTCTCCTTCGGGATCGAGGATGACGGCCCTGCTCAGAGCATCTCTGGCTTTGTCCAGATCTCTTTCTTCCCAGAACCAGTTGCCGAGCTGGAAATACTCCGCGGCAGTCAAGTCATCTGGTATCGCATCTGGTGGTTTATTCAGCATTGCTCTCTCCGGGTGGCGAAGATCGTTCTTGGCGCTCTTAATTTAATACCCTTCTATCGATGGTGAATGCTTCTTTAAGGGTAAGATTTTCTTGTTGTTTCACGAGCGCTCGCCTTGTCAATAGATCTTCTGGTTACTGTGTCCGTGCTCTGCTGGGGAGCCTGGGGCATCTTCGAGAAAAAGGCTCTTTCCGGCTCCACTGCCCGGGATGTGGCCGTCCTGCTCTATGGTTTCAACATCATCCAGATTCCTGTTTTCATTCTTCTTCTCGACTGGCTCGAGCCGGGCTGGCATTTTTCGGCGAACGCCCTGCTCTGGTGCGGCGGGGCGGCGCTCTGCTATGCCCTCGGGATTGTCTCGTATCTCTCGGTCTTGAAGAAAATCGATGCCAGCTATGTAATCGGCAGCACTGCCTGTTATCCGATTATCACTATTTTCCTGGCTGCCTCATTTCTCGGTGAGCCGGTGGTAGCCAATCGATTGTGCGGGGCATTGCTCGTGGCGGCAGGGGTTTTCGCCATCTCTTGCACGCGGATGACTGGTAGGGATGATGACCAGCTCGACGGCAGGAGCCGGTGGATGGCGGCCTCCTGCCTGCTCATCACCACTCTCGCTTTCGGGCTGCGGAGCGTATGCGCCAAGCTCGCCCTGGCAGACGCGACGCCTCTCATGGTCTATATGGGCAAATGCGTCTGGGACCTCTTCTTCATCGTGCCTGTGGTGCTGCTCTTCCTCAAGCAGGGGCACAGGTTCGATCTGAAGAAAGGCAGGACGATCCTCTTCTGCTCCCTCTCCACCCTCTGTCTGGCCCTGGGAGGCTTCGCCTATCTCGCAGCCATGGCGCGTTGCTCCGCTTCTTATGTGGTGGCGATTACGTCCTGCTATCCGGTGATTATGTACCTGCTTGCTCTGGTGTTTCTCGGGGAGAGATTCAGCAAGCTGCGCCTGGCAGGCATCTCGGTCCTTGTGATCGGGGCGATTCTGCTCCAGACCACCGCCTCTCTCTGAAAGGTTCTCTATATCAGGCTACCGGCATGGCAGGGGTGGTGGTCCACTGCATATAGCCGCCGTCGAAAATTCGTACAGGCTCTCCTGTATAGAGCTCATGCAGAAAAGCGATGGTGGCGGCTCGCAGACCGAGCTCGCAATAGGCTGCCAGAGGCGCGCTGAGAGCACCGATGCCGGTATACCGGCTCAGATAAGCCTGGCGATCGATATAGCGTTTCTCATCGCTTTGAAAAATACTGGTAAATGGAAAAAGCACTGCTCCGGGGATATGACCCATACGAGGCAGATAGGAATAGACGTCCCCATCGAACTCCGGTGCCGATCGGGCGTCCAGGAGAAAAGCATTCGAGCGGCAGTCGAGCTCCCGGGCAAGCTCCTCCATGGTGATCCGGCGCTCTCCATCGATATTCAGATCGAAACGAGCAGGGTCTTTCTCGATCTCTCTCGATTCTATTGATCCCCCGGCTTTGAGCCAGGCGGAAAAACCGCCATCGAGAATGCTCAGATCCCGGGCTCCCAGATAAAGAAGCATCCAGGCGACTCTGCCTTCGAGCCCTTTCGATACCTGACCGTCTGCGTAGACGATAATCCGAGAGTCACTATCTATGCCCATTTCGGCAAGGCGGTCGGCAAGAGCGGCGGCCACCGGATCGAGAAGCAGCCCCCACCATCCAGGTCGGGCGAACTGGTCCCCGGCCGATTCGGGCGCTTCCTGGCAGAAATCGCTCCAGAGAAGATTTACCGCTCCATTGATATGTCCAGCCTGATAATCGTCCCGGTGCCGGGCGTCGATGATAGTAATGTCGGTTACCCGGCGTCTGACCAGATCCAGGAGGTCTTCAGGGGTGATCAGGGAGAGCTTTGCCATTTTGCCCTTGTGTGTCGATCTCCAGGTCTGCGGCGAATTTCTCCTGGGCTTCCAGGGGAATCAGATCTCTTTCTACCGCTTCCTCGAAGACCAGGGGTGACCTCATTTTAAAGGCATACTTGCGAAAGATCTCCGAATAGCCGTTGAAAAAATAGCTCCCGTTCTCGGCGAGGAGCGCCTCTCTGTCTTTGAAATAAAGATTGCGCAGCTCATACCAGGGTATTTTGGGAAGTTTGTGGTGGAGATAGTGATAGTTGTTGTTCAGATAGAGCACCCGAAATGGCATTGCCGTCTCGACTATAGCTGTTCGCTGGTTGGCTGTCCGGGCCGATTGATGCTCGGCATAGGAGCGGAGCAGGGTGAGGGAGAGTCCGGGGTATACGAAGCAGACCAGATAAGTCCAGACGGAGATCTTGCAAACCAGGGTCAGGTAAGCGAAAAGAGCCGTAACCAGGACGATATGGATGAGCCAGCTATTTAAATTGGCGGTATCACCCACGGCAATTTTTTTGATTTCCAGCGCATAGAAACGCCAGCTCGATATCACCGGTCCCAGAAGCAGCCTGCCCAGAAGAGTGTTGTTGAACAGAAGCAGAGCCCTCACCGGAGGCAGCTCGTTCTGCCAGCTCTGCCGGGTTATGTAATAAGACTCGGGATCTTCCAGGGGATTGGTGAGATTCTCGGTCTCGTGGTGCTGGATATGAGTGCTACGGTAGATCGGATAGGGGTAGATCAACCCCAGGGGGGCATAGGCCAGGAGGCTGTTAACCAGGCGACTGCCTGTGGGGTGCCCGTGAATGGTCTCGTGTTGCAGGGAGCCGTGCAGGCATACTAAAAAGCCCCCGAAGAAAAAGAGCAAGACTCCTGGAATCTTCGCAGCCGCCAGGGTGAGGGCTATAAAGCAGGCATAGATTGAGAAAGCCAGGGCCCAGGTGATGAACTCTTTTGGATCTCTCGACACTGGCTGCTCACTCAAAAAAGCCAATCACAGTAAATATATACACCGGATCGGCCTGGATTGAAACTCCTCTTCGCCTGACAGGGTGCCGGATTGCTCGATTTATATGCGCTCTATACTTGAACTTCTGACGGTATCGGGATGTCGCTGGTCAGCTCCTCTTTCAGGTGTCTGGCTTTCTTCAAGCTCAGGGAGCCTTTGCTCTCTTCACCGGAAAGCAGCCAGTCCAGAACCGGCTTGCTTGCAACACCGGCCACGAAGCCGATGGTTATACCTGTCATAAGAATGCTTGCTGAAATAGATAACAGTCTCATTTTTTCCTCCTCTCCAGGGGCTCTCTCCTTCTGATCTAGCGAACCGGGCGAAATCGATGCCACATCACTTAATTAAGTGTCTGTCTGTGGTCGAAAGGGAGTTTGCCCTCTCGATAAGATCGTCTGATGGCAGCAAGAGTGAAAGTAAGAGGATTCTGGATCAGGGTGGCGCTCCTGTCCGGTCTTCTCTATTTCGCCATTGCTTTCGTCTTCATAGCTATTCAGCTTTGTGACAGGCTTTGCCCGGCATCGCTCTGTCGCATCGGGCTTTTCTATCCGGTAAAGGCCTCCTCCTACCCGATTCTCCCGCCGACCTACGGCAGTGCTCGGCGGATGGATGTGAGCTTCGCTGCACCGTCCGGGGCTCGTCTTCAAGGCGTCTTCTATGACTTGAAAGATGCCTCCCGGGTGGTTCTTCTGAGCTACGGGCAGAGCGGCAATATCGGTATCAATGCAGGGTTGTTGAAAGCTGTACTCGACTCCGGCTGCTCTGTCTTTGCCTATGATTACGAGGGTTACGGGATGAGCACCGGCACGCCCAGCCCGTCGAGGGTAATCGAGGACGGGGTAGCAGCTTTTGACTATTTGACCGGTCCTCTCGGGGTGGAGCCGTCCAGAATCGTCGAGATGGGAGTTTCACTGGGCACAGGGATCGCCAGCCGAGTAGCTGAGAAAAGAGCACCGCAGTCCCTGGTCCTGATCTCGCCTTATCTTTCTCTTCGCCGCCTCGCCCGGGAGAAACTGCCATTTCTGACACTTTATGGCGACGGCGATTTCCCCACCCCGGATCTGGGTGCCGGGGAATTTTTCGCAAGAAACAGCGAGGTGCCTGTTCTCATGCTTCATGGCGAACTCGACCCGATTATCCCAGCCGGAAACTCGCGGGAGCTTTTCGCCATGTCCAGGTCTCCGTGCAGGCTAGTGATGGCTGGTGATGCCCATCATTGCGACTTCAGTCTCAGTTTTATCACCGGGGAGCTGAAAAATTTTTTCGATCTTCTCGACCGAGGCAGTCTCGAATCGAAGATCACTGTGGCTGGTGATTCTCGAAATAACCTTGCAAATGAAAAGGCAAACTTTTAAAATGCAAGGATGATTGAGCGCTCCAAATTAGCAATTATCCTTGAAGCTCTCGACAGGCAGGCGGCTGTGGCGATTATCGGCCCTCGTCAGGTCGGCAAGACTACACTGGCCCTGCAGATTGCAGACTCGAGGGATTCCATATACCTGGATCTAGAGCGAAGAGCGGATCGCAACAAGCTTTCTGAGCCGGAGTTGTTTCTTGAGAACTACGAGGACAGGCTCGTGATTCTCGATGAAATACACAGAGTGCCCGAGCTGTTTCAAGAGCTTCGAGGCATTATCGATCGGGGGCGAAGAAAGGGTATCAGGACCGGGCGATTTCTGATTCTAGGCTCAGCCTCAATCGATCTTTTGAGGCAGTCGGGGGAGAGTCTTGCCGGCAGGATCGAATATGTCAATCTGGAGCCTCTAAACGCTCTGGAGATAGGTGGCAAGGATAGAGACATCCAGAGGCTGTGGGTCAGGGGCGGCTTCCCTGATAGTTTTCTCGCCAGGAACGACAGAGACAGCTTCAGCTTACGGCAGAATTTCGTTCGTACTTATCTGGAGCGGGAGGTTCCTCTTTTCGGCCCTAGAATTGCCTCGGAAACGCTGGAGAGGCTCTGGACAATGCTGGCGCACAGCCAGGGGGGTCTTTTGAATGCCTCTCGGCTTGCCAGCAGTCTTTCGGTGAGCGCCCCGACGGTCACGAGTTACATCGATCTGCTGGTGGATTTGCTAATGGTCAGACGGCTGCAACCTTTCCATAGCAATATTGGTAAGCGACTGGTCAAATCGCCCAAAGTCTATATTCGCGATTCCGGCCTCGTGCATGCCTTGCTTGGAATCCCCGACTATAACGAACTGTCTGGTCATCCAGTTCTTGGATATAGCTGGGAAGGCTTTGTGATCGAGAATATTGTTTCGGTTATGCCGGAGGGCACCAGAGTCAGTTTCTACGGAACCTCGGCCGGTGCTGAAATCGATCTGGTATTGGAGATTCAGAAGCGCAAGAGGCCTTGGGCAATGGAAATCAAA
>JAGQHH010000735.1 GCA_020431945.1 Cyanobacteria bacterium HKST-UBA02
CCGGGGTGATCCCCGTAAGATCGTTGTTGCTAGTGAGCTTGTCACTCTCGTTGGCGGGCTTCAAACCGGCTTGGCCGCGCTCGAGTACCGGGACGGATTTCCATGCATGGAGGAGAAGTGATTCCTGAATCTCTTGCTATCGGCTTGCTTTCCGTTCTCGATCTCTACCTCAAGACCATGGCTGCCTTCTCGGCCCTGGGGGACAACCAGGTCGTCCTCCGGGAGGTCGGGGAGTCCCGCACCATGGAGCGCTGGGGAGGCTACGCCCGTGTCTGGGAGGCCTCCTTCCAGATCTGCCTGGATGTGCTCGAGCTCGTCTGCGCCGTTCTCTCGCGGATCGAGGTCGAGCACGACTGGGACTCGTTCCACCCACCGGGATTGCGCGATCTTCTCGGCAGTCTTCTCGGTACCAGAGAGCGCTTTCTGGTGGTGCTCGGCAATTACCGGCGAGCCAGTGCGTCATACGAGGATGCTCGTCTTGCCTTCGAGCTCGATCGCAGCACCGCCAGCTACCAGCAGCGCGAGGCGACGGACAACAGCCGGGGTACCTGGTACCGGGCTCTTCATGAGAGCTTCTCCGAGTTCCAGCGTGTTCTCGAGCGTCTCGACGGAAACCGGCATCTCCTTTCGAGCAGCTCTCGGGACGTTACGATTCATGACTTGCGTTGATCGATAGCCGAGCCTCGCTAGGCGGTGCCGGGGCCGGAATCTTTCAGCAGGCAAGGGAATCTGGCGATGCAGGGTCTCTTGGGGATGTAAAGAGGTGTTGCGTACTTATAAATAGAGCCTCTAGGGGGATGTAAAGAGATCGGCAAAAGCCTAAGGTGCAGATATCTCTCTCTTCTACTCCCTCACTTCAAGAAGCGCGCAGCATCTAACCAAACAAGAGCTTAGCCAGAGTATCGGCAAGTCATCTCGATGATGCGCGTGAGTCCGACTGCCAGTGTGTACACGCTACCTAGCGTTTTGCCGGGGAGAAGACCCTTCTTTCCGGTCAACCCTTAGAGATCCACCCGCCATGATGATCATGGCTGACAGAAAGGTTGAAAGCCGTGGCACATCTCTGCCCACACTGCAAGGAGAAGAAACCCGATACCTCCGTTCGCGGCACCTGTCAGGCCGCAAGCCATATCGCCCAGGCGAATCTGCCCAGGAACCACGTGCCCTGGACCGAGAGTCCGAACTTCACGCTCTGCGACGCCTGCGGCGACCACTTCGGCTTCTGCGTCTGGTGCTGGGGACCGATCAACGGCCATGGCCGGATCACGGTGCCCACCGACAAGACCTTCGTCCGTGCTTTCGAGAAGGAGCATGGCCTCCACATCGAAGGCATGAACGTCGGCGAGCAGGTGCTCGCCCAATTCGCCATCGACCGCTTCATGGGTCAGACCTGGGAGGTCAAAGACCTGTCCTGCGGCGTCCGCCTGGCGGCCACTCGCATGGTCCAGGACGGCGGCGGCGACGACAACTGGTGGTGGTGGTACGGCTCCCGCTATGCCTGGCTCGAATTCTATTTCGAGCTCGACCGCTCCAACCCGACGGCTCACATCGAGATGGTGCAAGCCTCTCTCTACTCCTGGCGTACCATCACCAAGCCCAAGACCTGGCGCGTGACGGTGGAAGTTCGCCAGTGATTTCGTTTCTGGGTAGCCGGAGTCATTGAGCGGAAACGCTCAGGTGGTGCCCGTTCCCCAGATGCAAAGCCTAACCGGCAGGTGCTTTTCAGGTCCTACCTGACAGCATCTGCCGGACGGGTCTGCAGTCATTTTTCATTGTTTTTGATAGAAAAGGTACTATATGCAATAAGAGAAAAATCGAAAAAAGAGAGAAAAGGGAATCGGCTCATCCTGTCAGGAAGGAGCCGATTCCCTCAAAGCACGGGTGCCTCAGCGAGGCTGCTGGACCTTCATCCCCTTTTCCCAGCTTACGTAGACGACGGTGCGCCAGGTTTCTTCGGGCCAGGTCCTCGAGTGGTCGGGATTGGTCTCGATACGGACGGTGAGACCGAGGGACTCGCAGTAGGCGATCACGTCACCGATCCAGCTGTCGCCGCGAAGGTCAGGTTCGGCGGTATAGGTATAGGTGCTGACGGCCTCGATCTCGGTGCTGTCACTTTGCCGGCTGTGACTGTCGATCTTGGCGTGCACTTCGGCGATGGTGCTCCGCACGGTCTTGATCCGCCAGCGGTGACGCTCGGCTGCCTTGCGGGCTTGCGTGGCGGCGGTCGTCTCGCAGAGCTTCCCCAGGAAGCTGGCGGCACCGTTGCTCGATGGGAGCCGTTCCGGCGCCCACTGGACGACGATCCGGCTTTCCTGCCGGTCGAAGCCGCGATAAGGAGCCATGAACGGCTGCAGACCCGCTTCTTCGCACCAGGCGTAGACGCCGGCTGCTGCCGAATGGAGCCAGTCGGGACGGGGCGACTTGCTGAAGGTCCGGTCTTTCCAGCCCGGACAGGTGAAGTCGCGCCCTTCGATGATGGTCATGACGTCGGCATAGCTGCCTCCGTCAAGGGTCGTCCGGGCGATGATGTCGGGGATCTTTGCGATGAGCGCATTGATCTCGTCGTCGAGGAGGCGGTCGGTCTCCTCCTGATTGCTTTTGAGCTCGGCTGCCAGGGCGGCGGTGCGAACACTGATCTGCTGAAGCACATGGGGTGCGATGGACATTGTTTTTTCTCCTGACCCGGTCTAAGCCGGGCTCCAGATATCTCGCTGTCATCAGGGTCCAGCGAGCTGACCCTGTCCACCCGGTGACGAAGATGGCTTCGGCACCGGGGGCACTGACGACTGCCGGAGCAGTCGGATTACTTGAAAGGATCGAGACGCGAGTTGATGCCGTGGCTGGTGTCACGAGCCTCGGCGATCGGTCTCAATCCGAAGAGGGCGCGTCGTCGGCAGCTTCACGCTCCCGGCGCTCGCACCAGTAGTTGAGAGCCTCGACGAAGAACTGGCCGAGCTCCTCGTACCCGGCGGTGCCGACGAGCTTGACCGCCAGAGGCAGAATCTTCTTCCGGGTTTCCTTGACCTGCTTGATCTTCTTCTTGCGGAAGAACTCATGCATGGCCGGATCCGGCGAATCGAGAGTGGACATGTTGTGCACCCGGTCGGCGCATTTCACCACCCAGGCGCGCGGGTCACCGGCGGCGAGCCGCTCGATGTAGCGCTTCAGGCTGAGCCCCTTTTCCTTGGTGACCAGCTTCACCAGGAGGCAGGTGCCGGGGCCGAACCATTCCTCGATGTCTGCGAGCTCGAGGATGAAGGTGTCCTCGACGACGTCGTGGAGCAGAGCTGCGCAGATGATCTCGTGGTCTCTGACCCCGAGGCGAATGAGAAGCAGCGCCAGGGACTTGGGGTGCTCGAAGTAGCGCCCGCCGCCCTGCCTGACCTGCATCTGGTGCCCGTACTTGGCCAGGCGGTAAGCCTGCATGATCTTCCGCTGTTCCCAGGGGAGAAAGTACGGGGCGATGAGCTTCTCGAAACCGGTCCGATTGGTGCCTTTCAGAAGAGCAAGACCGGATACTTCATTGCGGCGGGTCATGTTGATTCCTCCATATGCACCTGCCAGCGGCGGAAATCGGCTTTGACCGAGCTGGCCATGACGCGCACAGAGTCGCGGAGCCAGTCGTCATCCCTCGCCTGCAGGTCCTCGAGAATGCTCTCGGCGCAGTCGGGGGTGCCCAGGTGCTTGTTGGCGAGGTCGCGTCCCATTGCGGTGAGAAGGACCTCTTCGTGGCGGTGAGAAGGCAGAGCGCTGAACTCGATCTTGGTGCAGTCCGGCGCCAGGCGCCTGACCGTCCAATCACCGGCGATGACCGTGTAAGGGTCGCCGGCGAAGCCCTGGCTCTTGCGGATGATGGCGTCGGCATGCAGGATCTGCTCGCCGACCCCGGCCCAGATGCAGGCGGAAGGAACGTTCAGCTTGCATTCCCGGGCGATGCGCCCGCCGTTCCACTGCCCGAGGGCGACGAAGCGGGGGCGTCCGAGGCTGCCTTTACCGGCGGTGCGCCGGGCGAAGGTTACACCGGTGGTGCCTTCAGGCAGATGGCTCTGGAGAAGCGTTTTGACTTCAGCTGGTATCTTCACACGCCGGCTCACCTGGCTGTCGAGATTCCGCCAGAACTTGAGCGGATCCCGGAGCATCTGGTTTGCCAGGTCGTAAAGCTCCCGGTTGTCCTCGGCCAGGACGAAGGGTTTGATACCTTCGCGCATGCCGGCTTTGTAGCCCTTGAGGATGGCCTGGCAGGCACGCCCCAGCTTGATGTCGAGCTGACCGCCCTTGATGGCGGTCCGGGCGCTGGTGCCGAGCCTGACGAGGTCGAGGGTGTAGGGCATGGGGAAGGCTTCGTCGAAGTCGTTGATCCCCCAGACCAGACGCCCTTCGACGTCACGCCAGTTGCTGTAGTTCTCGAGATGGATATCGCAGACCGCGTACACCACTGGAGCATCCATCAGCTCCGGGCAGAGCTCCGGGAAGAGTTCCGCGAAGCGGTAGAAGGTGGCGCGGAGAAAAACAAACGGATCCCGGGCCATATCCCTGTGCTTCTTGCTCAGGTCGGCGCGGACAATCGTAATCTTGGTGGCGAGCCAGTCCTCGAAGGACCGGCTGGCCTCGATGATATCGGGCATAGCATATTCCTCCGTGATCTCTTCCGAGCCGGCATCCAGTCGCCGTCACAGGATGTGGCGGCAATCAAGATGCAGGGCGGTCAGGCAGAGATGGTTGGTGGTGTTTCGGTTACTCGGATTGAGTGAGAGAAGAATGTCTTGAACCTAGCTTGTCAAGAGAGCGAAATCTAGTTATCAAGAGGTGTTAAGGAGGCTGTGTACAAATCTACAATAAGTCCGTAAACCCCTGAATAGAGGGGCTTTATGCCACTATTC
>JAGQHH010000736.1 GCA_020431945.1 Cyanobacteria bacterium HKST-UBA02
CTCAGCCACGCCCACAACAACGGACTCAAATTCAAGAACCTGAAAGTACCGAAGGAAAACCTCCTCGCTGTTCCCAAAGGAGACGGGCTCACCGTCGCCTATCACGGTCTCAATATGGGTCGTCTGGCTCTCTGCGCCACAGCTTCCGGCGTCATGCGCCTGATGCTGGCCAATATGCTCCCCTGGGCCAATTTCAGAGAGACCTATGGTAAAGCCATCGAGACAAGAGAGCTGGTCAAACGGCGTATCGCCCGGGCTACGGCCCTGATCGCCGGCAGCGACGCCCTTGTCGCCTGGGGCTCCTGGCTTCTGGACCAGGGTTACCGTGGCGAGCTCGAATGCATCATCGCCAAGATCTTCGGAAGCGAAGCCGAGAAAGAGTGTGCCATCGAGCTCTTTATGAAAACCCATGGCGGACGCTCCTTCGTCCAGGGTCATATTTTCGGAGACAATGTCCACGATTTCCTCGCCCCCTGTATCTACGAAGGGGAAGGCGAGATGCTCGGTATGGCTTTCTTCAAGGCCCTGGCCAAAAACCACGGCAGCACCTATTTCGAGCCGGTAGGCCTGGCCCTTCAAAAACACGGCATCCGTGCGTTCAATCCGGTAAATCCGGGCCATGCCTGGGCCCTGCGCAGCGAGCTCATGAAATATATGGGCTGGTATATCTCCCGGGTCGCATCCGGCAAGGACAAGCGTGAAGTCTCGGACATGGATCCGCGTCTGAACGAGCACATCAACTTCGCTCTCGAGCAGCTCCACCAGCATCCCCTCGAGCTGTCCGAAGCCATGGTCACGCACCAGCTCAAACTGCCGGACAGACAGTGTCGCATTGCCGAGATGTCCCAGCGCGTCCAGGACACGATCACGATCCTGGTCACCGCCTCCTGGGCTCATGAGCTCAAAGACAAAGTGATGACGGCTGCAGCCGACATTCTCTGCCAGGATCTGACCAGAAAACTCATCGGCGAAAGACCTTCGGACAGCTATTACAAGGCTTGCTCCAAACTGGCCGACATGGTCATCGAAGGCGAATTCAAAGACCTGCAGACCATCGAGAAAGCAGACATCATCTTCTCCTACGAGAAGAACAAGAGTGCCAAGAATCCTGTGAAAGCCGGGGTCTGATTCCCCGCTTCAAATCAGGCTCAGAGAGAAAGCTCCACACAGATAGGTGTGTGGTCGGAAGGTCGTTCTTTTTTGCGAGGAGCGACGTCTATCCAGGCTCTCACGCAACTTTTCTCCAGGGCCGGGCTGATCCAGATGTGATCGATGCGAAAACCCATCTTGCGGCGAAATGCCATGGCTCGGTAGTCCCACCATGTATAGTGCCCTCCGTCCTGGACATGAAGGCGGAAGGCGTCTACGAAGCCCCACTGTCTCAAGTGCTCGAGGGTCTCTCTTTCACCGCTGCTGGTCAGGATCTGCTCTCGGGTCTCCTCGGGATCGTATACATCTATATCGAGAGGGGCGACATTGAAGTCGCCGCATAGCAGAACCTTTTTGTCCGGACTGAGATTGGCGTCGAGATAAGAACGCAGGCTCCGCAGCCAGTTCAACTTGTACTCGTATTTATCCGATCCGATCTCCTGCCCATTAGGAACATATGAATTAAGTATCGTGACAGAATCGATTTCCGCTTTGACAAAACGAACTTGATCGGCATCGGGCATTCCCGAGAATCCCTTCTCCGCATTTTCAATCTCGCTACGGGAGATGATTGCCACACCGTTATAGGTCTTCTGCCCGTAGAACGCGCACTTGTAGCCGATTTCAGCAAAGGCGGCGGCAGGGAATTTTTCGTCCGTGGCCTTTGTCTCCTGGATGCAAAGGACGGCAGGAGCCACCTCCTCCAACCAGGAAAGCACGTGAGGCAGGCGTACCGAAATCGAATTGACATTCCAGCTTGCGATGATCATGTCCGGATCTCCAGTAAGAGAACTCGATCTTCCAACAGATCCGGTCAAACGGTCTGCCAGCGCCCTTTTTGTTTTACAATTTCGACACGGACCTCGAGATCGAGCAGGCGTGACAGCTTAGAGCCTGCACCATATTTGATACCGGCACAAGATGCGCTCCTGATAGCGCTTTTGGATTCGGCCATCAAAAATCACCCGAGATCGTGCTACCACATAAGAAACCGGGATCGAGGGATTCTGTTTTGTTTTTCTTTCGATTCCCGCTCCAGATCCGCCGCCCGAAACCCTTGCCTGGAGATGGTTTCAAGAGTCGCCTCGACTCGCGGACCAGGAGCTTCTGGTATGCCTTGTAGTACTAAAGGGATATGTAAAAGCTCACAGCGACTAGCACAGAATTGTCCGATTTGAACAAAAATTTGTATGTCCCAAGATGATAGCTTTGTGTATATATTTGTCTTACTTATAACCCGGCTTGCCGTCTGATTCTTACCAGAGTAGCCTTTTGGAGTTTCAAAAAAAGCTTTTATGCAGTTTCAACCTAAATTGAGCATTTATGCCCCTTTCGGACCTTTACGATATCGATTTTGGTGTGTAAAGTTTATACCCATCGACGGTGGTTGATTGATCCCGCTGCCACCAGACTCGCGGTGACTCTTTGTTAAGAGCCGTGTCACAAATTGGACTGCTTATATAACCGTCATCAAGTGGTCCAGAAGAATTACTTTGCCGTTGTGAGGAACCAGCCCTATGCCTAAAAAAGTACTGATTGCATTGCCACCCGCCATGCTGGAACAGGTAGACTTTATCGCCAAGTGTGAGCACCGGACCAGATCCGACCTGATAAGAGAAGCTCTTCGTCGTTATCTGGACAACTTCAGACGCACACAAGGTGCCCAGCTTCAAGTAACAACCATGGAAGCTTCCGAGAAGCCTCTCACCCCTAGCATTACTTGATCAGTCAATCCGGGTCCGGAGTAGCCGAAGTCCTTTCCTCTCGTACTTTCCTCTAGACACCGGTCCGACTGAAACAGCAATCGAAATCCGCTGCAGGCAAAAGCCAGCAGCGGATTTTTCTATGGAAACGTCATATACTTGTGCCATGTCGGAACAGATACGAACAGACGCCCCGCAAGCGGTTCTCGAGACGGTCAAGAGCCTCAGTGCCGCTGCCGACCTGATCGATGAGACGCTTCTTTCCCTCCTCGAAAAACGAGCCACCCTGGAAGAGAAGATGATCAGGCGTTATCTGGCGCGTCTGGCTGTGCGTATCTGCAAAGTCAAGCAATCGCTTTACGGCAAGCTGGCCGATCCGAACCTGACCACAGACGGGATCGGAGAATCACTGAAGGAGTTGAGCGGGCTTGCCGGAGAAGTCGCCGAAGTAATCGGCTCGCTTCTGAAGATGATTCGCTATGACTGGAATTTTCTCGAGCAGTATTTCGAGCATGAGTTCTATGGCAGGCTGATCAACGAGCACCGGCTCGACGAGCGCCTGGCGAAAGCCGAGCAGAAGCTGAATCAGTCGTAGACGCCAATCTTGCGAAGCGCCTTCTCGGCTTTGAAGCGAACCTGGCTGTCTCCTTCCGAAGCTGCCTGCCGGAGCGCCTCCACCACTTCGCCGTCTTTGATCTTGAGCTTGCTTGCAATCTTTCCACAGGCTTTGGCAGCGGCTTTGCGAACATCGACATCGCTGTCGCCCAGCAATCTGGAAATTTTTATCACAGTCTCTTCATTGCATGAGCCACAACGCTCGAAACAGAGAATCGACTCCTGCCTGATGAAAGAATCGGCATCACCCAGGAAATCGGTGATTACCCGGAAATAAGGGCGCATCAATCCCGGCTTCTCCTGGAACCAGCGCAGGGCGGCAAGCCGGACATAGAGATTCTCATGCTTGAGAGCCTGACCGAAAATTTTCGCCCCGCTCTTATTGAAGGATTCGGGCAGACCAATCTTGAGCGCCCGGGGCTCGAAGCCCGGGTAATCGTTCTGCACGATCATGTCATCGACGAACTCGACTAGAGAATCCAAATTCATAAAGGAAATTCTATACTTACTAGTGCGGTTGCTGATTCATTTTTTTAAGAATGTCATACGGA
>JAGQHH010000737.1 GCA_020431945.1 Cyanobacteria bacterium HKST-UBA02
GACCGGGCTGTGGAAAGCTTCGAAAAGATAGTGAGAGCGCCCAATGCGGACGACGTGGTCCGGGTTCGAGCCCTCATGGCCGAGGGGCACTGCTTATCGGACCTTGCCGACTTCGACTGCCGGGACGGCAAGACCGAAAAAAACGCCGCTTATGCCCGCCCCCTGGCGATTTTCGAGGAAGCCGCCGCCCTCAAGCCCGAGCTGGCGGACCCCTTATTTTTCAAGGCCTCTGTCCTTAATAAAGTAGAACTTCACAAAGATGCCGAGAAACTTCTGAAAAGCCTGGATCAATACCAGTGGCTCGATCCGACTCTCAAGGCTTCGGTTCCCTTCGAATTGAAGGTTGCCAGGAAGTCCGAAAGCGCCAATGAATAATTTTCTCTCAGGCTTATCAAGGATCGCGACCATATAATGTCAAGCCATTACAAACGGTTGCCCCTTTTGAAATCGCATTAATATGCCTGACAACCCTAATACCGTCTATCTCTGGTGTGTATCCGGAATAGCGATTCTGGTGGCTCTCAACACCGTAATCCGGCTTATTTCGGAGCGCTATCGATTCCCCAAAGACGACCTCAGCGACGACGATCGCGGTCTCATCTGGCGAGCGGTGGTCTTCCTCGTCTACCCCTGCCTGGTCCTCCTGGAGCTCCGGGCTACCATTGTGGGCACCGAGCTTCTCTCTGGCAGTGTCGACAACTGGACTTATGGCTTCCTCTGGTATGAGGTGGTGCCCTCCTCCATCGCCAGGAATCTCCTTATCCCGGCTCTTTTCAGCGGCGAGCTGGCGATCCTTCTGCTCACTATCCTGATAGTGCCGGTGCTCTTTTTCCGTCCGCACCCTTTCATGTCTACCCTGATCGACTATTCCGCCACTTTCGTGATGAGCGTCAACCTTATCATCGAGCCTCTTCTCTCCTTCACCGGGCTGGGAGGCAACAAGTGGACCCTCGCTCTCGAATCCGGAGCCACGGAGCAGATTCTGCCCCTGGTTCTCGGTCATCTGGTTCTGGCTGGCGCCTTTATATTGATAGTAAGGAATAGTCATATTCGTATGTGGTTCTCGGAGCTTTCCCGCCCCGAGGCAAGCGACATGCTCAAACAAGCCATAGACGAATATCGGTCTTTCAACAATCAGAATGCCAATGACGAGACCGCCCGTATCACCTGCCGTCTCGGTCTTCTCTACGACCGTGCCGGACTCAAGAGACAGTCCAAGAAGCAACTCAAGCTCCTGGAGCGTCAGTGGGCCGACTCGATCTACACGGCTTTCCTGAAAGCCATGGTGGCATATCGTCACTGCCGGTTCGAGGATGCCCGGGCTTATTTCGTGGTGGCATCCGACTATCCGGGAGTGGGGGAAGCCCTGAAAGCGAGCCTTCTTGCTGCTGCCGGTTGTGCTGCTTTCGCTCATGGCGATGCCGTCGGCGCCCTCAATCTCGCCGAGCGTGCCCTGGAGTTCGACGACGACTCTCTGGTGGCAAGGATGGTGAAAGTCGACGCTTATCTGAAGATCGGCAGGAAAGAGCAAGCTGCCGACGAGATACTGATTGCCATACACTCGGGTCTTACCCTGGACCTGGAAAACAAGGTACCCCTGGATCTGGAAAAAACCTTCAATGCCATCGCCTCGATAGACGAGACACAGCCGGTGGCGAGGGCACTTTCGGCGATAAGCAAAAATTAAGCCGCTGGTCGGGATACGATCTATGTATGCAAAAAAGATGAGGAAGGGACAAGTTGTTGCCGGAGAGGCAAGTCAATACGTAGTTTCCTCATTTCTGACCGCAAATGCGCCCTGGTTTGCGCATTTTGCCCATTTCATATGAGGTAACCTCCGGACTATCATTCTCCCTGTGATAGGACTAAGATTGGGTCATGCTCGGCAAATTGAACCTCAGCCTCAATATTCGCGCCAGGATGCTTTTGCTGTGTCTGGGTGTTGCCCTGCCCCTTCTCGCTATCGGCAGCTTCTCACTCTGGAAGCAGTACGGCACCCTGAAGGACGAGTCCAAGCGAGCCACGGGCTTCCAGGCCGCCATCGCTTCCCGCACTCTCAATCAGTGGACCCTCTCCCAGCTTCGCTCCGTTCAAGCCCTCTCCAATCTGCCCCGCCTCTCCGGTCATGACGCCGGGGACAGGGAAGAGATTCTGGAGACGGCTCTTGCATCGCACCAGCGCGACTGGAACGAGATCGCCCTTATAGATAGGAACGGCATTCCTATATCTGTCCAGGCCAATCAAGGTGAATCCATAAAGTCGGCTTCCGCAGGTTTTCTGGATCAAGCTCTACTGAAGAAAGCAGCCGAATACAGACATGCTGTGCTTTCCGATTTCACCCGCTCGCCCTGGACCGAAAAGGCAGGGCTCTTCGCTATCTCCCCGGTCACCGAGGAAGGCAGCCTGACCGGATTTCTCGTGGCAGGCATCAAACCCGATGCCGTCCTTTCTGTATTCAACGGACTCTCCAAGCAGCATGGCACGGTGATCACCGTGGTAGACGGCGCCCATCGAGTGGTGGCTCGCACCCTGGAGAATGAATACTGGGAAGGCAAGGACTTCAGCCATTCCCGATGTGTCGAGGCAGCCGCCAAAGCAGACTCCGGCAGTATCGAGACCGTCGGCATAGCCGATCCCACGCCCCGGGCCTACGCCTTCGAGAAAGCAGAGCCCAACGGCTGGCTGGTCATCGTCGGGGTGCCGACCAACACCATATACGGCGGCGCCTATCAATGGTTTACTCTTCTGATCGCACTCTCCCTGGGAGCCATCGCGGTATCCCTGGTGCTTGCTTATCTGGTCACCAATCATTTCACCAGGACTATCAATATACTGGTCAAGGAAGCGCTGGCTGTAGGCAAAGGCGACTTCACCAAGCGTGTCAATGTCACCGCTCGTGACGAGCTCGGCACCCTGGCTCGGGCTTTCAATACCATGGCCGAGATGCTGCTCTTCGACAAAGAGCAGAAGAATATGGTCCAGCGCATCTCGCTCTCGGTGAGACAGTCCCTCAATCTCAACGACATCCTCAATACTGCGGTAAAAGAGCTCGGCGAGAATCTCCAGGCCAGCCGTTGCTGCCTGGCGCTCCTCGATACTCACGGCACCATCGCTACTTACGACGACGAGCTGGTCTTCGATTATGTATGGTGCGACGAGAGCACGGGCGGCGATCAGCTCCGCACCCGCTGCGTGCCCATCACCGGCAACAGCGCCCTCAGGACGATTCTCGATCAGGGCACCACGATGTCTCTGGATGTCCTGGACGATCGGTCTTCTCCTATATTCGACGACGACAAGCTCGCCGCCGATGACTGGAAATCAATCAAGTCTCTGATCGCCTGCCCGATCAGCACCAGCCAGGGAGTGCTGGGCATGATCCTGGTGCATCAATGCGATCGCCGCCGGATCTGGTCTCCCTACGAGCTCGAGCTCGTCGAGGCAGTTGCCGGTCAGGTGACCGTAGCCATGGAGCATGCTCGCCTCTATGACCGCACCAAGCGCATGGCCGAGCAGGAGATGCTGATCAATCACATCGTCCGGTCGGTGCGAGGCTCGCTGGATCTAGACACCATCCTCGGTACCGTCACCCGGGAGCTCCTCCACGCGGCACGTGTAGATCGAGTTCAGATCGTCCAGCCCCGCTCCGAAGATCCGCTGGTGGTCACCCACGAATATACGGTCCAGGGCTATGAAAAATGCGTAGACCTGTGCATGTACCCAGAGAACATGGACTTCTCGCCGGCCGAAAGACGCAGACGTCCAAGCGGTATTCGCAATACAGTCCTGGGTATCAACCTCGACGGGCTGATCGACAGAGAGGACAACGAAGAAGCACCGGACAAGGATACGGAGTCCCTTTTCGCCGATCAGGCCACCACTATGCACGAGGCGCCCATAGCGGTCATCAACGACACCGGCAAGGACAGTCGCTGCATTCCTTTCAAAGCATTTCTAGACACGGTCAATTCCCGGGCTCTTATTGCCGCGCCCCTGCTGCATGAGAATCGCCTGGTCGGACTGCTTGTCGTGCACCAGTGCGCCAGCACCCGCGAGTGGAACACCAGCGATGTACAGCTTGTCACCTCCATCGCCAACCATCTGGCCATCGCCGTCACCCATGCCCA
>JAGQHH010000738.1 GCA_020431945.1 Cyanobacteria bacterium HKST-UBA02
TGGTCTCGGACGTGACCGCCGGGCTGAAAGAAATCCAGTCATTTTTCGAGTCGGCCCAGAGCATCTCCGACCAAAACGCTCTCAGCCCCAATTTCAAGCTCCTCCGTGAAGACGTGGCTCTTCACCTGATAAGGGTTGCATCGGGGCTTGACAGCATGATCCTGGGCGAAGGCCAGATCATGGCTCAAGTGAAATCCTCCCATCAGGCAGCCCTGAGCACCGGCACGGCCGGTCCGGTCCTCGATCATCTCTTCAAGCTCGCCCTCAATTGCGGCAAGCGTGTCCGTTCCGAAACCGCCCTGGGGCGCCGGGCTGTCAGCGTGAGCTCGGCAGCCGTGGAGCTGGCCCGGGAGATTTGCGGACCACTCAAAGACAAAGATGTCACCATTCTCGGTGCCGGGAAAATGGCTCAGATCTGCCTGAAACACCTGGCATCGGGAAAAGCTTCCGCCCGGGTAAAAGTAGTGAACCGCTCCACTACTGCCCTCAGCGGTCCTGTTTTCGCCTGCGGCAGCTTCGAAGACCGCCACAGAGAAACAGCCGGAGCGAGACTGGTCCTGGTCGCCACCAGCGCGCCGGATCACCTGATCACTTTCGAGGGGCTGAAAACCGCCCGGGAAGAGCTGGGAAGCCAGCCCGAGACCCTTATCGTCGACATCTCGGTACCTCGCAATGTCGATCCCCGGGTGGCGGAGCTGGAAGGCATCACCCTGCGCCATTCCGACGATCTCAAAGACATAGTCAGCAAGAACCTGGCCGAGCGTGAAAGCCTGGTCCAGGAAGCCGAAGAAGTGGTCTTCGAGACCCTGGAAGAATTCCACAACTGGCAGAGATCCAGGCTGGTGGTTCCCACCATTGCCGGCTTGCGCGAAAAGATCGAGGCTATCCGCCAGGAGCATATGTCTCGCTCTCTCTGCTCCGACGAGAGCGGCCTGTCCGACTGCAGCGGCCGGGAGCGCGTGGAAGAAGTAAGCCGGGCCATCGTCAACCAGATCCTTCACCACCCGACCGTCCAGCTCAAAGCAACCCGGGATTACCAGGCGCTCAAGCAGCAGGCCGAGGCTCTGCGCACCCTTTTCAACCTGGATCCCCTGGAAGCAGGCAAGAGCTCATTGAGACCCTCCGGAAAATCCTCTGAAGGCGGAGTGAGACCGTCCCTCTGCCGCTAGTGAAAGTAGGAACCAGAGCCAGCAAACTGGCACGCCTGCAGACCGATCTGGTGGTAGGCAGGATCGCCGAGGGCTTTCCTTCCGAAACAGTAGAAATAGTCACGATCAGCACCGGGGGAGACCGAAACCGCTCGGTTCCCATTGCCGACCTGGGGGTGCGCGGAGTTTTCGTTAAAGAGCTGGAGGACGCCCTCCTTGCCGGGGAAGTGGATTTCGTCGTGCACAGCCTCAAAGACATGCCTTCGGATCTCCCTGACGGGCTCTGCCTCGTAGCGGTGCTCAATCGAGAGGACCGGCGCGATGTCCTGGTCAGCAGGGACGGCCTGAGCCTGGCGAAGCTGCCTCCGAAAAGCCGGGTGGCTACCTCGAGCCGCCGGCGAGCCGCCCAGATCAAAGCTGTCAGAGACGACCTGGAATTCGTCGACATCAGAGGCAATGTGCCTACCAGGATAGAGAAGATGCAGGCCGGTCAATGCGATGCCATGGTCCTTGCCGCCGCCGGACTGACCAGGCTCGGTCTCGACGAGCACATCAGCGAAGCCTTCGCCATCGACGTCTGCACCCCGGCTGCCGGTCAGGGAGCCCTGGCTCTCGAGTGCCGGGAGAAGGACAGGGAGCTCATCGCAAAGCTCATCAGCCTGGACGAACCCACGGTAAGAGCTGAAATCGAATGCGAGAGAGCTTATCTGGCCGAGCTCGGCGGTGGTTGCTCGGTGCCCATCG
>JAGQHH010000739.1 GCA_020431945.1 Cyanobacteria bacterium HKST-UBA02
CAGTGGTTCAGTAAGCCTGCTTCCGTCCTCCATGCCTGCCTGCTAGATTGGAGGTATCTGGCACCCCTACTTCGGTTAAAGGGTTTAAACGCCCCGCGCACCATGCGCGGGGGGGTGCCGACTTACCACGATAGAGACAGAAGCCATGACAAGAATAATCACCGGGCTGACCGCCCTGATTGCCCGCGCCATCACCCACGAAGGCGCTGCCGCCTGCGATCTGAGCATCGACTCTCCCCTGGAGCATCTGGTATTCACCAAGGGCTCCACTCTTTTCGCCACTTCCTTCTATCGGAGCCAGGAGGAAGAGCTCTTCTCCTACAGCCGCGCCCTTCTAGCGGCCGAGAGGCACGAGCCGGGCTTCGCCTGGAAATTCGCCGCCTATATGCGGGATCCCAAAAACGGCAAAGGTAACCGCATACAGGGCACAATAGCGGCAGCCATCCTCTGCACCGCCTACCCTTGCACGGAGTTTACCGAAGAGTACACTTACCGGTGCTTGAAGCATCGTGCCGATGATCTGGTGCTCTTCCTCTGTCACTTCATCAACCTCGGTCTCGGTGACATACCGGAGGCAGCGAGACGCGCGATGGCGAGGGCCGCCAACGAGATGGACGAATATCAATTGCTCAAATACTCGGGCCGGCAATTCACCATCGCCCGCTATCGGAGAAAAGGCAAAAAGAGAGTGAGAGCCTCTCTGCGTCTGGCAGACGCTCTGGGAATCGCCCGGAAATATTTGAGCCCGGACAAGCTCGCCATCTACAACTACCTGCACGCACCCACCAGGCTCAAAGACAGATACGCCGAAGCGCTCAGCCTGGCTCCGCACCGCCGGCGGTTCTTCAAGCACAAGCAATTGGAGGATGCTGAAAGAGGCCGCTGCTCCCTGGAGCAAATCCTCTCGACCACCGGCACGGGCAAAATGGCATGGGAAAACTTTCTCGACATGGATGGGATTCTCCCGGATCTTGCTTTCAAAAACTATATACGGTGCATGTACAGGAGCGGTGTCAGCACAAACAAGCTGATTTTCGAAAGCAACAAACGCAAGTTCGAAGGAATCTGGCCGCACCAGATCTATGCCGGATACAGGAGCGCAAAGGACGGATCGATTCGCTATAAAACCGGCAAAGAGCCCAGGCGCAATTTTTGTGGAGAGGTCCGCTATCGCTCCGTTCCCTGCCCGAATATCGAAGAGGTCTTTGAGTCGGTGTTGTCGAGAGTGACGAAAAATTGCTTGCCGCCGGGTCTCAATCTCGGGCTCGCCGACATCTCGCCATCCATGTTCAGCTGCCCTCTGGGCGGGATGCAAGGCAGTATCATGGCTGGTGACGTTGCGGTCCTCTTCAGCTCTCTGATGGCCAAAGATCTGGGCTACGCCGCCACATTCGGAGACCATTTGCAGATCCTGAAGAGGGAGAATTCATCGAACGACCTCTCTTTCGCCGAATTGATCAGGCGTCAGGGCAAAGGCTGGGGAAGCACCCAGGTAGCCGGCTCGGTGGCGGAGCTGATCCAGTTGCTCGCCGCCGATCCTTCGATGCCTCGCCCACGAACGCTCTTCTTCTTCTCGGACATGCAATTCCATCCGGCACCAAGCAGTATCGATCCGATTGCCCGAAACTTCATGCACCTGGCACCCTGGAGCAAACCACCCCTGGTTGCCGCCATCGAAGCCTATCGGCAGCTCATCGGTCCGGTAAAAGTTGTCCTCTGGAACCTGGCTTCTTACGACAACTCCCCGGCTCCAGCGGACATGGAAGACGTAATCATGCTATCCGGATTCGATGCCAACACTTTCAAGTCTCTTCTGACGGATGATAGACGACCGGCACGGTCCGCTCCGTCGCCCGGCCGGGACAACAGTGAAAAATCCGACCTTCTCCAGGTGGTTCGCTCTTTCTGAGATCGAGAATTTGGATTAAAATACCAGTTCTGGTTAGACATATGAAAAA
>JAGQHH010000740.1 GCA_020431945.1 Cyanobacteria bacterium HKST-UBA02
GGCTCGGTGGGGGTCGAGAATCGCTCCACGAACCAGTCGCGCACCACCGGATGCGCCCAATCAAGCGATCTCACGGGACTCGAGAGCACTGCTCTATCTCTTGCCTCGTTCTCAACAACCAAGAACCTCATTATAGAAAATATCCGTGATAAACTCACTCCATGCGTCCTGTTGAGGAGTTATGCTACTGGCTCGCCGCGCGAAGTAATTACGCGTTGAGCCCCGTCGTGGCAGGCGATCAGGAGGCGGAGGTTGTCATCATCGGAGCCGGTTTCACCGGTCTCTGGACGGCATATTTCCTGAAAGAGCTCGATCCGGATCTGGATATAGCCGTGGTCGAGCAGCAGACCGTCGGCTACGGAGCCAGCGGCCGCAATGCCGGCATGGTGAGCAATTGTATGGACCACAGCCACGCCCTGGCCATTGCTCATTTCGGCAGGCAGGAAGCCGAGCGTCTCATGCATATTGGTCTGGCGAACATAGACGAGCTCGCCGAGTTTGCCGCCGACTGTGATTTCGAGCGCACCGGTCAGCTCTTCGTCGCCCTCAACGAAGAGCATCTCGAGTCCTGCCGGGAGAATGCCGAGGTAGCAGCCCAGCTCGGGCTCCCCGGTCATCGGGTCCTCTCGGCGGAAGAAGTACGAAAAGAGCTCAATTCGCCGCTTTATCGGGGCGGGATCTTTATGCCGGGCGGGGGCATCATCGATCCGATCAAACTGACGGACAAGCTCAAGCGGGTCTGTATCGAAAAAGGGGTTCGCTTTTTCGAGAACTCCAAAGTAACAGCGGTGGAAGATGACAGGGTGGTAACAAGAACCGGTTCTATCCGCGGCAAGAAGATCGTCCTCGCCACCAATGCGTACAGCCACCTTCTATTTCCCAGATTGATCAATCGCTTCATCCCCCTCTACGACTATGTGCTGGTGAGCAATCCCCTTACCGAGACCCAGCACCAGGAGCTGGGCTGGCACAATCGTCAGGGAGTCATGGACGGACGCAACTTCTTCAACTATTACCGGCTCACCAGCGATAACCGTATCCTCTGGGGAACCAGCGAAGCGGTCTATTTCCCTCCCAATCGGGTGGACGAGAGCTGCGATCACTCCGAGGACCATTACGAGTCCCTGGAAGAGAGCTTCAAGAATCATTTCCCCTATCTTGCCGATCTCGAGTTTCCCTACCGCTGGGGCGGGCCCATCGCTTCCACGACAAGGCTGACTCCTGTATTCGGGAGCATGCGGGACGACAAAATCATCTATGCCCTGGGCTACACCGGACACGGTATCGGCACCACCCGAGTTGCCGGCAAGATCCTGGCTCATATGGCACTGGCAAAACCAAGCGACTTACTTTCACTGAGGATGGTGCGGGTCAAACCCTTCCCTTACCCTCCCGAGCCCATGCGCCATGCTTCGGTAAGGATGGTGACACGTTCTCTAAAGGGTCTGGATCAGGGAGAGAGACCCAGCCCCATTCTCAAAGTCCTGGATCTTTTCGGCATAGGTTTTTCAAGTTGACGAGCAAGAACTCGATTCCAATCGGCAAGACCTGCGGTGTCGAGCACCACGAGACCGGCTTTAATGGCATCGTGTCGGTGCAGGTCACCAGAGAAGAAGCCCGTTTCGATCTTACCTGGGACAGGTTCGTCAGGCTCGAAGCCGCCGCCCTTGCCGTGAAGCAGGCATCGCCACTTCGAGAGACGGTGCTGGATGTCGGTGGCTTCGACGGTGCCCTGGCGCTTTTTTTGAGCGAGCATCCTGTCCACCTCATCGATCCTGCCACCACCGGTGCCTGTGCTCTGGAGACCAAGATTGAGCGGACCTATCGAACCGTGGTCTCGGTGGATGTGCTCGAGCATGTGGTCCCGGGCTCACGGCGCCGATTTCTAGAGAAGCTCGCCGGGCTTGCCGGGGAGACTATGATAATCAACTATCCATGCCGGGAATCGGAAGAAGCGCAAAAGCTCGTCTTCGAGATGACCGGCAACAGTCTCATCAAAGAGCATGTCGAATACGGGCTTCCGGATACGGAAGAAGTCCTCGAGACCATGCGCGAGATCGGCTTCGAGCCCGAGCTCAAGCCGCACAGCAGCCTGGCCGTATGGACGAGCCAGTATCTCTTCCAGAATTCCTCTCCGGAGGAGGCCGGCAAGCTCAATCGCTACCTGGTGGAGAACCATGCTCTGGAGGACTTTTCCACCCCCCTCTACCATCTCGTGGTCGGTCGCAGGAAGGCTTCGCCCGGTCAGGCAGGATAGGCACACCCGGCTATTTATGCCGTTTTCCAGCGCCCGAATCGTTTCCAGTCGGGGATCTAAGAAGCACTTCTCGCCAGCCGAAAGCTTGTTCTCATCGAGGTTTCGAAAGATGCTAGCTCTTGACAAGTGCCACCATTTCTGCTATGCCGTTAAGTAGGTATGCAAATCAGCTCCGGGAGCTGTTCTCGAGGGTTTTTACGGGTTTGATGCCTAGGTGATCAGAGATGAAACATGTAGAGTTAATTGCCACAATCCTGTTACTGGTCGGTGGTATCAACTGGGGTCTTGTAGGAGCATTCGACTACAATCTCGTTACCAGCCTTCTCGGCAATGGTACTGCGACTAAAGTCGTATATGGTCTTGTCGGACTCTGTGCCCTGTACCAGATCATGCAGCACATGAAAGGTCGCGGCGCTTCTGAAAAAGAAGCCTAGCTGAGCAACAACCAGAACTGAACTGACGGCACCAGGCGTGTTGTTCCACCGGAGCTTTCTGCTTCGGGGAGAAACAGGCCATACGGACCTGCTTCAGTTCAGGTTCGAAAGTAAGCGCGCAAAACAAATTGCGCTAGCTCAAAAGCGCCCTGACATTCTCCACCGGTCTTGCAAGGACCGCCTTATCGCCGCGCTCGACGATAGGACGTTCGATGAGATCCGGGTGCTCCACCATGAGATCGATGATCTCCTTTTCGCTCAGATCTTTTTTGGCCAGACCCATCTCTTTGTAGAGAGCCTCCTTGGTGCGCAACAGATTGCGAGCTGGCATGTTCATCTTTTTGAGCAGCTCTTTCAATTTCGAGGCGCTCAGGGGCTCGATATAATAATTGACTCGATCGAAATCTACTCCGCACTCGGCCAGGAGCTTATTGGTTTTGCGGCAAGTAGTGCAGGTCGGTTTTTCGTAGACGGTAATCTTCTTGCTCATACTCTTGCCACCTCCTTATCGGCTCCGGTGCTCAGGTCGATGTCGACGCTCTGGTTCCGGGCAATCTCGTCGAGCTCCTCTTTGAGCTTGCCCACCGGTAGATCCGGAGGGACAAGAATCGTCGCGTTCATGCAGAAAAGCGGTGTGCCGGTGACCGGCGCTCCCACGACATCGGTCTCCACCGACTGGATGTTGATCTTCTTATCGCGAAGCTGGCTCGATACGGAGTGAACGATCCCTTCATGATCGGCGCCTCGCAGGGACAGCTCGCAACGCACGTAATCTTTGTAGATCTCCGGGCTGATCGGCTTGGTCAGCTTGGTACTGATTGTAATACCATCCTTCTCGAGCACCGAGAGGTCTTTCTTGATCGCCTCGAGTTTGTCCGTAGCGCCGGTCACCAGCATGATAGCAGCGAACTCGCCACCCAGTATCGCCATGCGACTGGCTTCGAGATTGGCGCCATGACCGGCCAGGACCTCGGTGACCCGGGCCACGATGCCAGGCTTGTCCTCGCCTACCGCAGTGACTAGAAGTTGATTGCCCATCTCTTGGAAATCCCCTTTATTGCAAGCACATATACGAAAAGAACAGTTTATCAGACCGGAGCTCCTACTCCATCTTCTTGACGGCATCGGGATCGTAAGACGACTTGTCCTTCTTCAGAATCATCCCGAAATGGACGACTTTCTCTTTACCGTCCGTATCATGCCAGCGCCTCTCGAATTCGGCTCTCGGGACATAGGTGTAATTGCCCAGGGTGGAAGGGTCCATGAAAAAAACATTCTCCCTGTCATGACCGATGGCCACGACATAATGCCCGTCATCCCAGTCGCTCTCATAGTCTTTCTTCTCATCTGGCCAGGCTTGCAAGAGACAGATCACGGGCTGGCCCGAATCGAGATACTTCTCCAGGTCCTGCATAGTCAAGCCGGTCTTTGTCTCTACCTCGAAGCCGTGCTCCCGGGCGAGCTTCTCGATGCGCCTGTAACGCGTGCCATGACGTGGTCCGGCGCCCAGTAGACGGGAGAGCTCGTCTTCTCTGAATTCCAGGCCATAAAAAGCAAAAACCGACTGCACCGCAGCCACACCGCATGTATAACAGGTAGACTGCCTGGTCATGGGAACACGAATGGCATTAGCCGGTAGTCTTTCCGGTTCCGCACCGGCGCTCATGCAAAGCAGAGCGACGAGAAGCAATGCCAGGAATGGAGCGCGCCTGTCAATCGATATAGTCCCTCAGCTTGCGAGAGCGATTCGGATGCCGGAGCTTGCGAAGAGCCTTGGCCTCGATCTGGCGGA
>JAGQHH010000741.1 GCA_020431945.1 Cyanobacteria bacterium HKST-UBA02
TGATCGCCGATGAGGTCCGCAAAGGCGCCTCGCTCCTGGTGAATGTCTCCAACCTGTCCTGGTTCCACGATGCCTCGATCAACCGGCAACTCCTTGCAGCAGCGGTCTTCCGGGCAGTGGAGAACGGGCGCTATCTGGTCCTTTCCACCAATACCGGGGTCTCGGCGGTAATCACCCCCTCCGGTCTGGTTACTTCCATGTCAGTGGCGGGTCAGCGCGGAGTCCTGCTCAACACGATACAATTCCTGTACGGTAAAACTCCTTTCAGCAGAATGTGGTGGTTGTGAAGTGAGAAAAATAATCCTTACTCTATGCTTGCTAGCAAGCCTCATGGGCTTCGAGGCCCTGGCAGGAGAAATCGAGGCGAGAATGCCGACAGCCAAAATCGGTTCCAATGTAATCACCCTGGAAGTCGCCCAGACTCTCGAAGAGATCCAGCGCGGTCTGATGTTCCGCACTTCTCTCGAGAAAGACTCCGGGATGGTCTTCCTCTTTCCCCGGGGCTATAGAGCCAATTTCTGGATGAAAAACACTCTCATTCCCCTGGATATGCTCTTCATCCTGGACGGCAAAGTCGTGAAAATCTTCGAGAATGTTCCGCCGGCCAAAGAGAAGGACGACCGCAAGATCCCTCACTATCCTGCTGGAGAAGGCATCGAAGTCTCCGAGGTGATTGAAGTGAATGCCGGCTATTGCGCCAGGCACAATGTCAAAGAAGGAGACACCGTCGAATTCTCGATGAGGTGAGCTCATGGCCGACGAGATTATCACCGAGCACAAAGAGAACGGCGGCTGGCTGACCATCAACCGGCCCGATTGCAAGAACGCCATCACCAGTCGCATGTGGCAGATTATCTCGGAAAAGATCTCGGCACTTCAGGGGGAAGGCGCCCGGGCTGTGGTGATCCGGGGAGCCGGGTCCTGCTTCGCCGCCGGCGCTGATCTCGGGGAGCTGGCCTCCATCGAGAGCTACAAAGACGCTCATTCTTTCTGGCAACCGATCAAAGAGACCCTCGATTTCATAGCCGGTCTCGAAATACCCACTATCGCTCTCATCGACGGTCCCTGCCTGGGAGGCGGCTGCCTCCTCGCCACCGCCTGCGATATGCGCTTCGCCAGCACCGGCTCCACTTTCGGAATTCCAGTATCGCGCCTGGGGATCGTTCTGGATGACGACAGCGTCGCCAGGCTGACAGCCATTGTCGGGCCTTCAAGAGCCCTGGAGCTGCTCTATTGTGCCGACACCATATCCGGTGAGCGCGCCGAAGCCATCGGGCTGGTCAACAGATGCGTGCCTCCCTATGAGCTGGACAAGCTCGTGGAGCTCGTAGTGGCTCAGATAAGCCAGAATGCATTCGGCTCGATCAGAGAGGCCAAACGCTCGGTGCGCCGGGCTCTCTTCCCCGGGGACGCCACCGGTCTTCTGCCCCAGCACGAGAGCGTGGTGATCTCGAGCTATCTCACTTCGGATTTCCGCCGTCGCATAAAGTCCTGAGTTGAGACTGTAAAAGGTCCTCAAACAGAGAGAAAACCCCAGAAAGCGCCGATCAGGGCGAAAAGCAGGAAAAGAAAAATCCCGGTGAGCCAGAGCCTGGCTCCGGCCAGGGCCTTGCGCCGGCGGGCCCGGGCCAGGAAGCGCCGGGTCAATTGGAACATGAAAATGAGCAGAAAACCGGCAGCAAGAATCAATGCTGCAAACTTTACGAAAAATACCAGTACGAAGAGACCACCCATTACTGAGAATTTTACTTCAAGGCGAAACAGGGAAGATCATATCTAGGATTCTCAGAAGCAGAGTAGTAGCAGAGTGAAACCAGCTGAAGACCGGCGAATAATGGAATACAGCGACTGGATCTCGGCTTTCAGCCTGTGGTGGAAAGCGGTCCTGCTTCTGCCTGTCTGGGGCGTACTGGCGGCAGCCTGTCTGGGGGCGGTGATGTGGCGTCTCGGTCTGCCTTTCGTGGAGGCGGGCTATACTATCGTGCTTGCCGGGGGTATCGCTTACTTTGTCGAGGACCTGCTCAAGCGCAAGATCAAAATCGAGAACGGCACCCTCTATCTGGGATTCAGACGCTACCAGCTCGCCGGTCTGCATTCGGTAAAAGTCACCTACAACCCCAAACGAATCATTCCGGAAGCTCTGACATTCAGCTTCCAGGACGGCAAGCTCTTCCATCTCTGGCTCTCGAGACTCCAGGCCAGCGACATTCAATACATGGTCGATCTTATCGACACTCGCTATCCGCACTGCAAGGTCGATCCGGTTTTACGGCACCTGGCACGCTGCCACGAACTCTCACCGGTTCTGAAAGACGCCGATGACGGTCCGGTAAGCATCAGATACCAGTCGAACAAAATGGTCTCCGAGATGAGAGAGAGCTTTCTTTCCATGTACCAGAGCTGGTCACGCCTGGGACCGGGGCTCGCCATGATCTTCTGCACCCCGATGTGGGCGGTATTCGCTTTCGGCTCTTTCTCTCTATTCAAGATAATGGACACAGCCAAAGCCGATTCGCTCATTCAAGCAGGTCTGGTGAAGATCTCATCGGATATGGACAAATGGATCGGAGAGCTGGTCGGCACCGCTTTTTCCCGCGCCGGTGAGATAGCCACGAACCCGGTGGTGGGCTCGGTGGCGGCAATCGTCACCCTGGCGATTCTCGGGCGGATCATTCTCAATCTCCTGGAGCCCAACGAGATCTATCTCGACCCGGGCTTTCTGCACCTGAGAAAGAAAATCATCGGCTGGTCCATCAATCGTGCTCAGATCTCCTGGGACAAGATCACCGGCGCTGTTCTGGTGCGCCCGGAAAGCAGCGACCAGGGGGGCTGGCGGATCTCGCTCAGAGGCGACGGCAAAGAGCTCAAGAGCCTGCGTCTGGAGGCCCTGGATCAGGACGGCAGGCGAAACTTCCTGCGCCGTCTCAAGATATTCGCTCCTGCCTGTGTCATCGATGCCGAGCTGGAAGAGGCCCTTATCCCGAGCCAGCGCAAATCATATACGGAGCTCTGGCTCCAGAGCCTGGCCTCGTCGCCGGAACGCAAGAATCTCAAACCGCTCGCCCCGGGCCACCGGCTCCAGGACGGACGTTACGAAGTGGTTCGCAAACTCGGTGTGGGCGGTCAGGGGGCGGCCTATCTCTGCCGGGTGGATACCATGCTCCAGGCGGAGCTCTGCCAGGAAGTAGTGCTCAAAGAGACGATCATGCCGGCTTTTGTGGACGACAGTATCCGCAAGCAATCCCTGGAGCGTTTCGAGCACGAGGCCAGACTCCTCGAGTCCCTGGACCACCCTCATATAGTGAAGATGATCGACTTTTTCGTGGAAGACCATCGCGGCTATCTCATCCTCGATCACCTGGAAGGCAGCAACCTGCGCGAGCGCACCCTGCGCGATCCTCTTAGCGAAGAAGAGGTCCGGGCCATGATTCCGAGAATGTGCGATCTGCTCGCTTATCTTCACGAGAAAAATGTCCTGCATCGGGATTTCACCCCGGACAACCTGATCCTGACACGCTCCGGCGAGCTCAAGCTCATCGACTTCAATGTCGCCCAGGCAGCCAGCACCGGCATGACCGGCACAGTCGTAGGCAAGCATGCTTATGTTCCCCCGGAGCAGTTCCGGGGCAAGCCCACCGAGCAGAGCGATATCTACGCCATGGGCTGCACGATTTATTTTCTTCTCACCGGCAAAGACCCTGAGCCTCTCACCCAGAGCTCGGTGAAAAACGAGCGCGGCGACATTGATACCATTCTCGATACCATAGTCAAGACCTGCACGGCTATCCGGCCCGAGCACCGTTTCAAATCGGCAGCCTCCATCGCGAGCCTCCTGGAAGAAGGAGCAGAGATCACAGAAAACGAAGAGGGCGAAAGCCTGACCATCTCCCTGAAAGAGAAAGAAAAGCAGAAAGAGCTCAGTTGAGGCGATTGCAGTGGCAGAACTATCGGTGGTGACTAAGTACGAGAGCAGCGAAGTGGCCCTTCTCAAATCGGCCCTGAAGCTGGGCTTTCCGGTCTGGGGCGTGATCATGCCGATCTCGGTAGCGTTCGGATGGTGCGTGGTGCTCTTCGCCGCTCTCTGCCTGATCAGTTTCAAGCTCACCGGCTACCCCTCCATGGGAAGCTTCGAGCTCAGCTCCTTCTTCATCACCTTCTGGGCCCTCTGTAGCGTCACTGCAATCCCGCTCATCTGCCTGACGCTCTCCCGGATGACCGAGAAGACCAATCTGATCATCGACAGAAGCGGTATTCAGCTCCCGCTTCTGCCCAATAATCCCGGGGTCTCGGGCAAGACCCTGCCCTGGGCGGCCCTGACCCGGATAGATGTGGATACGAGCGGCAAAGGCGACTGGCAGGAACGCTGCCTGGTTCTCTTCCGGAAAAAGGGCGGACCGGTGAAGATCGATCTTTTCCGCTTCTCGGCACAGGATGTGGAAAAGATGATCATGGCTTTCGAGCATTTCAGCAACGACTGCGAATTGTCCGGAGAGCTCGGTACCGTCAAAGACCAGGTGAAAGCGATAAGCGACAGCAAAGACAGCGCCGGCAGCTATACGAGTATGTGGGAAGACGAACTGGCCAGGCGCTACTGCCCGACTTCCAACCTGCCCCTGGAGCCCGGACGCACCTTGCGTAACGGCACAATAGAGGTGAAGCGTCATCTTGCCATGGGCGGACTTTCGGCGGTCTATCTGGTCCAGGTGGACGGCAAAGAGCTGGCAGTGCTGAAAGAAGCAGTGATTCCCGAAGATACGGGAGAAGGTCTGAAAGAAAAAGCAAAAGAGCTCTTCGAGCGAGAAGCAGCACTATTGATGAAGCTCAAGCATCCGGGCATAGTCTCGGTCCGCGATTTTTTCGCCGACCAGGAACGCAATTATCTGCTTCTCGACTATCTCAACGGTCAGGATCTCAAGCAGCTCGTCAGGCAGAACGGACCTCGCTCGGAAAGCGAGGCTCTGAGCTGGGCGATTCAGATAGCCGCGATCATGAAATATCTCCATGAGCAGGACCCCCCCATCATCCACCGGGATCTCACCCCGGACAATCTCGTCCTCACCGAAG
>JAGQHH010000070.1 GCA_020431945.1 Cyanobacteria bacterium HKST-UBA02
GAGGACGAAGGTCCGTACCTCGGCCATTGCTGCCATTGGGGCCTCGACGTACGAGCGGCCGGTGTGCGGCCCAAATCCCACGACGGAGAGAACGTGTTCAGCTAAGCTCCTGACGGTCATGGCATCCTGACGCGACTGATTGCTTTTAAGCGATCCCAAAGGCAGGTGTTACGAGTATTATGCCGACGAACTCGTAGTCCCAGGCTTCAACCGATCACACCTAAGCGGGTCTTCAGGAGTGCTGGCGCGCGCACCAGAAACTCGAAAATGGCGGGTTGCCGAAGCAGCGAACAGCATTTCAAAAACTCCCAGAGGTGAGCTCGTTTATGCTTATAGAATCTTCAATTACGCTCTCGCAATTGGAGTCTTTATATCAAAATATAGATTCCGCGCTGGGATCCGAGCTTTCACCTTCCATCTCCTACTCATATGCAGGAGCCTTCGGCCTTGAGGCAGCGCTAATACAGTTCATAGCGTCCTGGCAGCGGATTCACCCACAGGGAGAAGTTGTTCTTGATTGCGATCTTGTCGATTTCTCGGACTTCCTCCGGAAGGCGTACACACATCCCTCGAATATAACCGCCTGCTACTTCGGCGAGAAATTCACCGACTGTGCTCATGCTCAGATCTCCAAGTCCGCTGTACTCAAATTGGCCACGCCAATCTTGGAAGCAATGTTCCGCGACGACTATCGCACGATCACCGGCTCTTCCGAATTCGCTCTTCTCTGTTTTAGAAATCATCCGAATGAGTTCCTGCCTTGCCTTTACGAGCAGCCGGCCCAAGGTAGGGTGCGTTCGCGAGACCAAATTCGTGATTTGATAGAGAAGATTCTTGCAACTCAGACAGACACATCGAAGCAAAGACTATCATTTGAGAGCCTCGCGTCTTCGCTGGGGCCGTTGCTCCACGAACTGATCAAAAACACCGATGACCACTCGCTGACTGATGAAGATGGAAATTTCTATCCAAAAGGCGTCCGTGGAATCATTGTCAAAACTGCTTCATTAGACCGCGGGGATCTCCTCAGTGGCTACTCGGGTAGTAATCGTCGGCTGACAACTTACTTGAATGGACGCCTTTCCGCCGTTGGTCGCGATACACCTCGGCTGACATTTCTTGAGGTATCCGTCATTGATACAGGACCGGGGCTGGCACGACGTTGGCTTTCGAAGGACCTCGGCAGGCCCGTCCGCGATCTTGCTCCGATTTCAATTGATGTAGAGCGAAAAGCTGTTATCGATTGTTTTCGCAAGTACATGACTACCAAACCGTCGGACTCATCAGGGATGGGCCTGACAGCAGTTTTGAATCATCTCCAGCGTCTAAAAGGTTTTTTGCGCCTTCGTACGGGAAGATTGTCGCTCTTCCAGGCTCTTGACAAGAAGCAATCTGAAATAGAATTCTCCCCTCACGACTGGGACAAGAAGCTTCCCATGCTTCCAGAGGCAGCTGGAACCACATTCACCATTTGCGTTCCGGTCACAAGCGAGGCCACAAAAAGTGAATAGCGGCGATGCCTTCTTTTCGTTCCGGTTCGCCTCATCCGGATGTGGCAATTGCGCTGACGACATATTGACGATTTTCCCTGGATTGGCGACCTACACAAGTCAAGGGCTGGCTCAAGCCATCGAGAATGCCCTAGAAGGCCAGCTTCTCCCGGACAGGGTGATAATCCTCTGTGGATTACCAGATTTCGGTCGTTTGTCGGATGAGGCAAACAATAGTCCGGACCTTAGTGCCGCGATACGACGTGGTCGTACGATTAAGTCTGTTGTACTGGCGGCGTACGATATGACGGGAGAGATAGCCGAGCAGATCGTCTTAAGGGGTGACTCCGTTGGGAAGCTATCCGCTACGCAAATCGCCTTATGGGGAGTGGAAGCCCTTTTCAAGAAGAACGAAGCTGCAATTCTCGTCCACGCCCAGCACGGATTCTTATTTTCAAAGCCGTCAAGCAAGAGGTCAAATTACTTTATTCGCGCCGAAGGACTGCTACTTGAGCTCGCCGACACAAGTTTCCTGGCCTTTTCTCTCCTTCGCTTTTTGGATGACTGGATAAAGGCGAAAGGCAGAAGCCCGGGGTTGGTCTATGTTGACTCTATGTCCATCGCTACCCTGGCTATGGCATTAATTGAAATGCGGCGCCGCTTGGACCAGCATTTTGGCTACCCAAGGATTGCAAGCTTCCACTCTTATGAGGGGCTGTCAAATATGGCCAGCCCACCACGAGATAGCGCCATTTGCATAATTTCTGCTTCTACCTCCTGCAATCTTGCGGAGGAATGGAAGAAAAAATTTAGAACCGGAGGAGAGGAAGTTGTTACGTTGCTGTCGCTGGTTGCAGGCGATGGCGATAACAAAGTCATCTACACAATTCAAAAGCCACTAGACTACGTTTCGTTGTCAGATACAGAGGACCATTCTGGTCACCGGCTCATTCGCGTAAGTGGCGAACATTTCTGGGTTGAGGCCTTTCCATCTCGGAGTGTCACTCTTACAAAGAAGAATCACTGCCCAGAAAAACTCCCGAAGGATATGGAGGTCTTTGTTGCTTCGGGTGCGATCGATTGTCGTCGCCGACCGACGCCGACAGGTCCTATCCGTGCGGTACATGTAAGCGGCGGCAAATTAATCACACATGCCCATTTTTTGTCATGGCTTGAAACGGCTATTGAACAGCAGATTCCA
>JAGQHH010000071.1 GCA_020431945.1 Cyanobacteria bacterium HKST-UBA02
CTCCATCTTGATGGCCACCGGCACTACCGGGCGCTCCGGATCGTTGCTCGAGACCTCCACGGTCTTATCCACCTTCCCCTGTTTCATCGAAGTATCGATCATGATCTCCAGGTCGGCGCTCTCCCCAGGCATCAGGTCGTTTTTCTTGAGGGTCGGGACAGTACAGCCGCAGGAAGAGTGAGCCTCGTAGATCTTGAGCTGGGATTTGCTGGTATTCTTTATGACGAAATTGCGTTTGACCTCCACACCTTCTTCGAGCTTGCCCAGATCCACCGCCTCGGGCTCGATAGCGATATGGGGAGCCGAGCCGGAGCAAGAGCCCAGGAAAAGCAGGCAACTAAATAGCATTATCGACTTGGCTCGCTTGTGGTCCATATGCTCATGGTAGCAACCACTGGGCAAATAAGATTTATCGGTCCCAAACACCCATATACCTGGCTGAGATAGATGGCAGAAATATTCGATCCTCTTACCCTTGCCCTCGATGACCGCTTCGCCATCGAGGAGACCCTGGGCACAGGCGGTATGGGTGCGGTCTTCCTGGCAGAGGACAGGGTGCTCAAACGGCGGGTGGCGATCAAAGTCATGAAACCCTCGGTTTCTCAGGAAGAGCAGCAGATCCTGCGCTTCCAGAGCGAAGCTCGCATTCTGAGCAAGCTCAATCACCGAAATATCCTTCAGGTTCTCGACTTCGGCATCAACAAGAACAATCTTCTCTATCTGGTCACCGACTATCTACAGGGAGAGAGCCTCGAGGCACTCATCGGAGACGAAGGCATTCTCGAGAGAGCGGAGCTGATCGATATATTCACCCAGATCTGCGAGGGAATGCAGCATGCCCACGATAACGGCATAGTGCATAGAGATCTGAAGCCGGCCAATATAATGATCGAAGCGGACAGAACCGTGAAGATCCTGGATTTCGGAATTGCCCGTGATAATACCGCCGACGATACCGGTCATCGCACCAGAACCGGTGCCGCTCTCGGAAGCCCTCTCTATATGTCCCCGGAGCAGGCCGGCGGCGAGAGAGTCACCACAGCAAGCGATGTCTACTCCCTGGGTTGCATCCTCTACCAGGCGGTGACCGGCAGACCGCCTTTTCTGGGCACGACGGCGGTGGAGACTATGACCATGCAAAGATCCGCAACGCCGCCGCCACTTCCGCAAGATATCGAAACAGAGCTGGAGACCCTGATTCTTAGCTGTCTGGAGAAAGCTCCGGAGCGACGCCCTGCCTCCATGAACGATCTGAAAGAGCAGCTCCTCCTCCTTATCGAGCAGCCGAATACGGAAAAAGGCGAAACGAGCCAGAGCCGACCGGCCCGACCGGTCCGACAAATCAAACCGGTCCACTCCCGGGCGGTTCTGGCTATGACCGTCATCCTCATCCCCCTGCTTATCGCTCTCTCTTTCTATCTCTATCGGAGCAATGAGAAGACACCAGTAGCAAACCCGCCACCGGAAGCCGCTATTGAAAAAGAGACCGCTCAGGCATTCAAGCTTATAGAGAAGCGCGGGAAATCGACCTGGGAAGTTCAATCGAACTATGCAAAAGACGAGGATCTCGCTGCCCTGGCGGACAAAAAGCCCGCCTGTCTCAATCTCGCTTCAGCATCGATTAATGGCTCCGGGCTCAAACCCCTGGTGGATCGTGGCTGGTCATTTACCAATCTTGGCATGGAATATACCTATCTCAATGACGAAGGAGCCCTCAATATCTCGAAGATCAAAGACCTTCGCAAACTCGATGTAACATCCACTGCGATCACCGACAGGGGTATGGAATATATAGCCGGGCTCAAAGAGCTTCGAGTCCTGGAGGCCAGCCTCTGCGATATCACGGACCGGGGCGTCATCGCTGTACTCGACGGCTGTCCACACCTGGACAAATTGAAAATCACCGGGACCAGAGCCACAGGCGCTGTCATCGATCATCTCCGCAAAGACATCTACTACCAGCACCTCTCCCTTGTCGGGCTGCATCTGAAAGACAGCGACATCGAAAAGCTCGCTGCCCTGAGAATCAAAAAACTGGATCTCGGAAGCAATCACGATATCACCGCCAGGGGAGTGGAAAAAGCAGCTCGAGCGCAAAATCTGGAGCACCTCACGGTTCCGGACTGTACCGGTATTAGCGAGGACGCTCTGAAGGACCTCGAGCAAAAGTGCCCCGATACGGTTAGAATAGACACCCGGGGACCGCGGATAACGCCAGAGCACTGATAACTTGATTCGAATTTCAGGTAGAAAGCTTTTTCTGATAGCTACGCCGTTTGCCGCTGGAGCGCTGTGTCTGGCCCTGTTCATGGCTCTCTTTCAAAACAGCGCCGGAGCAGGGGAGATGGCGAAATCGGCCGTGCGGGCCATTGCCGGCAAGGTGGCCCCTCGAACAGTGGACCAGGCCATCGGTATCTATGGCAAAGCGGCCCGGCAGCGCATGGCACCACATTTCAAAAGAGCCCGCATTGAATATCCTCCCGACAGCCTCTGTCTGCTCGCCCTCAAGCAAGAAATGCGTCTCGATGTCTACAGCCCCGAGCCGGAGAGCGGCAATCTCAAGCTCGTGATCAGCTATCCGATTCTAGCTGCCAGCGGCGATCAGGGGCCCAAGCTCAAGCAAGGCGATTCGCAAGTCCCGGAGGGGATCTATAAGATCTCTTCTTTCAATCCCAACTCTCTCTATCATCTTTCCTTGCGGGTCAATTACCCCAACGACTTCGATCGCAGCCAGGCGGCTATCGAGAAACGAAACAATCTCGGCGGTGACATCATGATCCACGGAAGCAACTGCTCCATCGGCTGTATCGCCATCGGCGATGAAAAGATCGAAGAGCTTTTCACCCTGGTCAGAGACGTCAGCAAAGAGAACACAAGCCTCCTCATAGCGCCCTGCGACCTGCGTCTCAAAGACCCGGAGATTGACTACAAGCATCAGCCGTCATGGTTGCCCCAGCTCTATAAGAATCTGCGCCGGGAAATGGCCGACCTGCCGGTCTGAATTTCAGCTCGAGATCGATTCAGTCAGGCCGCCCGGTCTGCTATACGGAAGCGCTCCGGCAGGCTAGGATGAGTGTCGAGAAGGCTCGGCGCTCTTTCAGTGTCGTAATTGCGCAGCTCTACCACCCGGCTCAGAGCGGACTTGAAAGTCTCGGCATCGCCGGTGGCTCGCACCGCGAACTCGTCTGCTTTGCGCTCGAACTGCCTGGCGAAGAAGTTTCGCAATGCCGTCATGAGAAGCCCGCAAACAGTAAGGCAGAAAAAGACGGCAAAGAAATTGAGACTACCACCGGCGGTGACAAAGAGGGGCGCTAGAGCCACAGTCATAGCGATGGCGACAAGAGTGGCCACAGCACGCATAACCAGATGGATCTGGAAATGAGCGTGTTTGATATGACCGAGCTCATGCGCGATGATTGCATCGGCTTCTTTCATGGAAAGCTCTTGCATGACGATGGGACACATGAAGACCACATCTCGTCCGGCATGGCTGTATGCGCAACACTGTTTGACCAGCATCGCCCTCACCTTCGGGTCTGCTTTCCGGTCGCTGTTCCTGGCTATCTCCGAATAAGCGCGGAGCTTTTCAGGGTAATGGCCGATCCTCAGTGTCCAGTTGCTCAGACCGGCTACGGCGATAGCCTGATTGAGAGTGGCTCCGAGCTTCACCGACTCGGCAGGAGAGGAGACCTTATCGAGACGCCGGACCGCGAAGACTGTCTGAGCCGTCTGATAGACGAGAGCCAGAACGGCAAGGACTGCCCACCAGCAGGTCGGGAAAAATTCCACCGCCGCGAAAACCGCGAAAGTGAAAGGGATCACGATAACAAAAGAAAGCAAGACAATAAGCCCGGTGACCAGAACACCGATATTGTCGAATTCGCACCTATCGGATTTATCTGACTGGTCCGGTGTTTGCGAGATTTCAGGCTTCTCGTATTTCTTCGTGTATGGATACATGACCAGAAGCGAGACCAGCCACATAATGAGCAGCCAGACCGGCGCGCAGATGAGCGACGAGACAAGACAGCGAAGGAAGCCGTTGTCTATCCCTGCTGCGAATTGATAAAGCGGGCCGGCAAGCATGGAGAATGACACGCTGACGAGAACCATCACCGCGCTCCACTTGAGCCCGGACACAAACATCTTCATATCCAAACTCGACCTCGAAAACAATAAAATCCATCATACCGGATATGATGGCATCTTCCCGGACCGCTTAAGACCGTATTTATAATCAGCTATCCCTGACCAGCTCCTGCGATAGAGCCTCCAGAGTCTTGCCCCTGGTCTCGGGCATGAGCTTGAGCACGAAGCCGAGCTGCACCAGCATCATCAAGGCGAAGAAGCCGAATACGATACCGCCGCCCAGGGATGCCATGAGAGGCGGGAAAGCAAACGAGATGGCGAAGTTCCAGGCCCAGTGCGTGAAAGCGCCCAGGGACTGGCCGTGATTGCGGAGATGATTGGGAAAGATCTCGGAGAGAAACACCCAGATCACCGCCCCCTGGGAAAAAGCGAAGGAGCCGATGAAACAAATCAGATAGAGCATCACCGAGCCCTCGTTGAAAGTCCTGGTGAGAAAAGCCTGGGACATGAGAGCCAGAGAGATCACCAGACCCACAGAGCCGATATACATGAGCGTCTTGCGCCCGAATCTGTCGATGACGAAAATCGCCAGCACGGTAAAAATAAGATTGCTCACCCCTACCGAGGCGAAGGTCTGCCAGAGAGCTTCCCTGGTGCTGAGCCCGGAGGACTCCAGAATTCGAGGGGCGTAATAGATAAAGACATTGATGCCGGAGAGCTGGTTGAAAGATGCGAAAAGAAATGCCAGCAAGGTCACGAACCTGTACCGGCGATCGAAAAGAAGGCGCACACTGGCCTGCTTTTCGGAAAGGGATTCCCTGATGGCGACGAGCACCTGATCGAGTGCGTTTTCATCCTTGTAAATCGATGCGAGGACCACTCTGGCTTCCTCCTCTCTGCCTTTCATGGCCAGCCAGCGGGGGCTCCTGGGCACGAAGAAGAGAAGAATCAGAAAGAGAAGAGCCGGCACCGCCTCCGCCCCGAACATATAACGCCAGTTGTTCGCCAGGGGAACCAGGGCATCGTTGGAGAAATAAGCCACGACTATGCCGATTACTATGTTGAGCTGAGCCAGGGCGACAAGACGGCCGCGCAGATGAGCCGGGGAAAGCTCGGCGATATACATCGGCGAAAGCACCGAAGCGAGCCCTACCCCCACACCACCGACCAACCTGGAGAAAACCAGGATCTCCCAGGTGGGAGCCAGGGCGCAGCCCAGGGCCGAGATCAGATAGAGCACCGCGGTAATAAAAAGTGAGTCCCGCCGACCGAGGCTCTGGGCTGGAAAACCAGCCAGAGCAGAGCCGGCTATTGTCCCCAGAAGAGCGCTGCTGACGGTGAAACCCCATTTGGTGTCAGAGAGACCGAAATATGGGACCACAAAAGGATCGGTCCCGGAAATGACAGCAGTGTCGAAGCCGAACAGGAACCCCCCGAGGGCAGCCACGAAAGCGATGAAAAAGACCTTCTTGCTCAAACTGCCTGCCCCCTCTTTCCATCTTGCTCCGCCTGTCTGAGCTTCAAGATCGTCTTTCGATCCCGCTCGAAGTCCGGGTCCCGATAGGGAACGCCCGAAACCGAAGCGAGCCTGGCCAGCTCTTCGGAATCGAGCTCGAAGAAAGACCGGGCATCGAGATCTTTCTGCCCCCGATGGAGAGCGACTGTGCCGCCGGCTTTCCGCCCCACCGCCGCGGTTCGATAGATGACGAAACCCGCCTCGAGAAGACCGCCCCGGACAGCCGAGGCGATGCTATAAGTGAGAACCCTGCCCCTTCGCTTGCTCAGAAGCCGCTGATAGCAGGAAAAAAGATCGACCGTCCAGAGCTCGGGGACTTTAGATGGTGAAAAAGGATCGTGAAAAACAAGGTCGAAATCATCTTTAAGACCAGGAACCACCCGCCGCAGATCGGCAAAAGCAATGGTCAGCACCACATGCAGTGGAGGCTCCTTCTCTCCCCTTTTTAAGTCAAATGATAATTTAGTCTCTTCTGATGGCTCTGCTTGCAAAATAATTTCAGAAACATCAGCCGGGAAGCTCTCGAAACAGGACTGCCCGGCCACCCGGGCAATCACCGGTAAGAGCCCGGGATCCGCCTCCACCGCCAGGACTTCCACTTCCCGAATGGAAGGGTTATTTATGGCGACATGATCGATGAAAGCAAAAGTGTTATAGCCGAGACCGAAACAGATATCGAGCAAGCGCAGGCTCGCGCCCGGGAAGGCACCGGCAAGAGCCGGTCTGACATAGTTCTCCATGGCCTCGAGATAAGCACCGGCGCTATTGTGATAGAGCTCGCCGGTGGCGGAATCGCGCAGGGTGATAGTGCCGTCGCCGGTCGCTATGGTCTCGGATGTCGTCATCAGCTCCCGGCCTGCAAGATGATCTTACCGAAGCTGTCGTTGCTCTCCATATACTCATGGGCTGCCGCCGCCCGGGAGAGTGGAAAGACTTTGTCGATCACAGGCTCCAGGCGCCCTCCGGCGAGAAGCGGCGCTATATGCCGCGCCAGAAGCCTGCCTGCTTCGATTTTCTCCTCTAGAGGTCGAGCACGCAGAGTGGTGCCTCTGACGATCAGACGGCGGCTGAGGACTCTTGCCAGATCGAGCTCGACTTTTGTGCCGGCCAGGAGCCCCACTAGAATCAGCCGCCCTTTCAAGCTCATACATTTGATGTCCTCGGCGACATAGTCGCCTCCGACCAGCTCGAGAACGACATCGACACCATTGCCTCCGGTGAGCTCCATGACTTTCTCGGCGAAGCCGGCGCCACCGGATACGATGCCTTCATCGAGACCCAGGGCCCGGGCCCGCTTAATTTTCTCCTCTCCCCTGGAAAGTCCGATAGAACGCGCCCCTATCGCCCGGGCTATCTGGCAGGCAGCAGTGCCCACCCCGCTTCCCACAGCGCTTATCAGGACCGTATCGCCGGCTGAGAGACCGCCCTGACAGATCATGGCGTCATAAGCCGTGGTGTATGCCTCGGGGATGGCAGCAGCCTGCTCGAAAGAGACCCCTTCCGGTATGGGCGCCACGGTGCGGTGATGAGCCACGACATACTCGGCATAAGAGCCCCCGGCCACCAGGCCGAAGACCCGGTCTCCCGGCTTCAGATCCCCGGATGCTCCCCCGGTCTTCTCGACGATACCGGCATACTCCAGACCGGGAATGTCGGCAGGCACGCCGGGAGGAGCCGGGTATCTGCCTTTTCGCTGGATGACATCGGCGCGATTGACAGCGGTAGCGACGACCTTAACAAGCACTTCGCCACTCTCAGGAGCCGGTGTATCGACTTCCTTCAGCTCGAGACAGTCAGGACCCCCATGGCGGGACATCACTATAGCTTTCATCGGATACTCCTTAGTAGTTGCTAAGAGACAGTCCTTAACAGAGCCTTTAAAGGCAGGGCTGCAGATGATAGCTTAGTTCAAGTCCCCTTTGTGAATTCCCCATGCAATCACCGTCAATTCCCGAAACCGTATCCTACGACAGTTTGTTGACTATACTGCAAGACCGGCTCATCGCCGGCGAGGATCCGGAAGATCAGGAATATTTCAGCGAGCTTCTCATGGGGCTCTTCAGACGGGCGAATCTTTGCAAAAAGCTCTATGAAAAACGCTCACGACGGCACGGTGAGCCCGAAACCGTCGTTCAGCTGTTTCCCAGAGCAGAGTATTAATCAAGAATCGTTTTGTCAGGGGGCAGAATCCGCACCTGGTCTCTGACAGTCTGGATACTGGCGCCGTAATCGACGATCTCGCCGCCGGCCGCCACGATCATGGAGCCGGGCAGAGCCTTCTCGATGCGAGCATTGTGATAGAGAAAAGCCTTGGAGCCCGGATTGGTGATGGCCATCCCGCCAGGCTCGATAATTATCCAGGCACCCTGGCCGGCTTCCACCCGCTCGCCTTTCTTGACCACGGTCACAGCACCAGGCTCCGCTTCGGTCCAGGGCTTCCAGTCTATATAAGGCTCCGGTCCGAGACTGTAGTCCCAGATCTGTAGAGACCAGCCTGCTTGCAATCGATCCGGGCGGTCTGCCAGACCCGGATAGCGGTCCAGATTGTTAGCCACGATACGGTTCATCTCCCGATTCAGATCATCCCGGGAGACATCCGACAACCCCCGCCGCTTGAGCTCGCGCACAGCGATACCGCTGAGAGTCTCGCCGGTGCTCACGAGATGATCCCCGTCCTTATTCATTTCAGGATTGCCAGCTTTTGAGCGAGGGCGGCACGGCTGTTCTTCCGGATTCCCGTCGAGCCTCAGCTCCCAGCCCGGAAGCAGATGACCCGGTCTGTGGATGAGGCTGGGATATCGCTCGGCGTTGGCTTCTATGATCCGCTCCACCTCCATGAGAATCGCCCGGTCGCTCACCGGATCCGAGCTTGCCCGGGAGAGCCTTTCTTTTGCAAGAGAAGAGAGGCTCTCTCCGGGTTTGACCCTGTGCGTCTCACCCGGAGATCTGCCGGAGAGGAGCTGGCCGGCTTCCGCCGCGAGCGCCAGAATTCCTGCGGAATCCCCTGTGGAATCCCCGGCAGAATCTCGGCCGGCAGGAAATTCCTGACTGAATTCGAATCGAGTCATGAGCTCTTACTTCTCCTTGCCATCGATAGGAGGAAGACTCGGAGCACTGTCCTCGACACCGAGCTCCTGGCCGAGAGCCGTGGCGCAGATATTGCCGAGCTTGAGCGAATTGAGAGCTTCCTGATGAGCCAGGGAGCCCACTGTGTTCTTGGCGCCGCCGGTCTTCATGCCGTCCATGGTTGTGAATGTGGCCCGGGCTTGCTCGGCTTGATCGACTGAGGCATCACATGCAGTTTTCACCCGATCGAGATGCAATTGATCCGACTGAGCCTGCAGTTTTCCTTCAGCCTGCTGGGCTTGCTGCTCGAGATTGGCTTTCATCGCCTCTTTCTGCAGCTCGATATTGAGATCGAGCGAGCGGTTCTGAAGGTCGAGATTCTGCTGGAACTTTTCATTCTCGATGGCCTGGCACTTTTCGTTGATCTTCGACTTGCCCTTGCTAAGTCCGCCGAATATCGAGCCCACGCCCCAGCTTCCGCCTTCGGTACAACCGCCGCCGGGAGGCAGGGGGGCGAGTATGACACTGCTTGGATTGTAATACTTGAAACTGCTGGAGTTCGTCTCACTGATCTGCACACTACCGCCAGTGGCACCGCTCTTGTTGTCTATCGGTCCGGTGCTCGCCGACGAGCGTGAATCCGACGAGGAATTGGAATGAGAATCGGAGCTGGAGGAGCTCGAAGAGGAGCTGTTCGACTCGGTATTGTTGTAATTGGTGTTCTCGTTTTTGTTGTTATTGTTGTTGTTATTTCTGTTATCGACACCTACATTTACTTCTGTATTCTGATTTTGTTTCTGGCTTTGACTCTGGTCCTGAGTCTGACGTTGACTCTGGTCTTGATTCTGCTTCTGATTCTGTTCGGGCGCCTTCGGCTCCGGCGGCTTCTGATGGGCATTGTCGCTGCCGCTCTGCGGTCTTTCCACAAGGCTGGCAAGATTGATCGAGCTATGGCCGACTTCCCGAGCGGTGGCTCCGTTTCCTGGGGTGTCTAAAATCATTTTCGTTTCCTCGACTGGGGAAATCGAATTTAAGGCCGAGTTGTTAGCGAATTGTTAAACGGCGAAATTTCTCTTGAGATTGTTTCGGTGTTCAACCGTTTCTTCCCTTCTTTCGCCTTAATTCAATAGGAGTTCCAATATGCGGGCTCCGCTGATTGGCATTGGACCGGACCGTAGGTGCTCGGCCACTTCTTCGGGCGTGACAGGTGGTTTGTGGCGACGATTAGCATTGTCGCGAAAGAAATCCACAAACGCTCCGGGTGCCAGATCCAAGACGTGTCGCACAAATTCATCAGGGTCTTGAATTTCAATGCCATGTGGCTCGACAGACGATTGAGGGAAGTCCTTTTGATTGAATGTGACGATTACATCAGACTTTCCCACAACAGCAGCTGCTAGGACATGTCTGTCCTTGAGTGCGCACGTCATAGATGGGATCAGATGATGGTAGCCCGTTACCGTGGCGTCCGGATAAAGCTTTTTCATGATCGTGAACATACGGTCCATGCTGTCCTGCGTTGCCCGCCCGTCACTGATCAAATTGCGTGCACATTCATCCAGGATGTCATCGCTCCACAGGACGCGAAAAACCCCCGTTCGTGCTGCCACCATCAACACATCTCGGATCTCGAACGGATAGAGCACGTTTGCATCGTAGAGAGCCGAGAACGGCATGCGCTACTTCCTTAACTTCCTCTTGGGTGGCTGATTTACGTAGCCGTTCATCTCTTCGGTTAACTCCACAAGTTCGTCCATCGCTTGGTCGCGACGTTTGTCCTCGTCATTGATAAAACTAAGAACGTCCTCGAGCTTGATGCGGCGATGCGTGCCAATCTTGCGTCCAGGAAGTGCGCCAGAATTCATAAGGGAGACAACATGTTGCCTGGAGCAGCCTATAAGGTTTGCAGCTTCCTGAGTTGTGACGAGTTGCGATTGAACGCTGACCGTGATGCCCTGGCCTTGCTTCCATGCCTTCATCACAAACACCAAGAGATCGAGCATCTCCGCGGGCAGTTCTGTCTCTTTGCCATCAGCATCAATCAGGGTCGGTCTATGACGCTTGGTTGGCATAAGAGCGAGTTGCGATACAGCTTTTTTTGGCGGTAGCAAAGTCAATGACATTGTTGAGCTCCTGAAGACTTCACTTTGCAACATACCACATATTCGCCAAATTCGCTACAACCGCAAAAAACGACAGGATCTATATGCCGAATTTATTTCTTGAAGATCAAAGTCAGGGGAATCGCGATCTCCAGCGGTTCCACAAGACCCGGGACATTGATCTCGGTGACCAGCACAATCCCGTTTTTCGAATCGCGCTTGAGAATGCCGCTGCCTTTGATCTCGACAGTCTTGCGTCCCAGGGGACCGAAATTGAGGACCAGACTGAATCCATCTATAAGATTGATCCTCAGTCCTTTTTTGGATGACTCGATAAGAGCCTGGAATTTGATCTGCTTACCGAAATCGACGGACTCGATCTCGACGAGGGGCGCGACAAGATACTTGAAAGGAATATTGCTCTCTTTCTTGAACTGAATCTCCACCTCCACTTCCATGGGAGGACGGGGAGTCACTTTGAAGGACTTCACCCCGGTGACCTCGGTGGAAAGCTCGGTAAGCAAATCCATGGCGAAGTCGAAACTCTCTTTGCCCTTCTTGGCTAGAAGATCGAGGGCGCCAAAGAGACGATAGCCTGTCTCGGCGCTGAAAAGGCGCTCGAGGTGACTTTCCTGGTCGCGGTATTCGGAGTCTTCCTGATCTGGCATCTATATAAAAGGATCGCCTTGAAAAACGACCTGCTCAATCCTCAATATACGATTCCCAGAACTCGGTGCGCTCTTTCCATGTACAACTTTTATTACCGCAAATGAGCGTAGCCTTGGACCCGTCTGTCTCGAGACCGGAATCCCCGGCGCCATCCCAGACCGACTGGCAGGCTTCCACGAACTTCTCATAGGCGGTCACCGGCTCTTTGCACTTGGGACAGCGGACTTTCTTCGCTTCCACCGCCTGTCTCAGTTTCGCTTCGGACATCCTCCACCTCCTTGGTCTGCATGACGAATTTACACCAGTGGAGACTTATCTTGTACAGGGGTTGACAAAGTATCAATTTAGACTTATTCTAAATATGTACCGGATCAAAGGATTTGGATCAATGAAAGCCTACGATATCGAAGCGATTCTAGTCAGCCACGGCGTAAGACCTACGCCCCAGCGAGCCGTGATCGCCGAATATCTCTTCAGCACCGACAGCCACCCCACCGCCGAGGATGTCCTGGAAGCGGTCTCGGATCGCCTGCCTGTGTCGCTTTCCAGAGCCACGGTCTACAACACCCTGAATGCCCTGGTGGAAGCCGGTGTTATTCAGGAGGTCGTGACCGAGCCGGGCCGCACCCGCTACGATGCCAAGACTCACCGCCATCATCATTTCGTGGATACGAAAACTGGCAGGATCATAGACATCGAGCCAGGCGAAATGGACAGCCTGGAAGTGAAGCTGGGCGGCAAATACAAGGTGAAGAACTACCAGATCACCTTCTACGGCGAGCTCGAAGAGGGCTCCTGAGCCAAAATTTTTTGTCATTTATTTAGATTAAATCTAAAAGCAGAATCATTCTAAAAATAGTTGAAATCGGAGGAAAAGAAAATGAACAAGCATATCGATAACACCCGCACAGAGAAAAACCTGGAAGCCGCCTTCGCCGGTGAATCCATGGCGAACCGCAAATATCTCTATTTCGCAAAGGTCGCCCGCAAGCTCGGCAATGAAGATGTTGCAGCCCTTTTCGAAGAGACCGCGCATCAAGAGACCGGTCATGCCTTCGCGCATCTGGAGCTCATGTATCCGCCATCCAAGCTCACCGTCGAGAAGCTCCTGGAGATAGCCATCGAAGGCGAGCTCTATGAAACCAATCAGATGTATCCCGAATTCGAGGCTATCGCCAGAGAAGAGGGTCATCTGGATGCGGTGGAAGAGTTCAAAGAGCAGGCTCAGGAATCAGCCGAGCATGCCGAGACCTTCATGCAAGCAGCCAAGCGCTTCAAGGCTCTCGGCATGGTGGAAGCTTTCCACGCAAAGCGTTATCAAAACGCTCTGGAGAAGGTAAACAGCAAACTGGACAAAACCGCCTAGCTCGTATGGAGACAGCGCCATGACCACCGCAGAAAAAGCAGGGAACCAGGAAAAAAACACCATACTCGACGGCGCCCTCTCGAAGGCGGTCTGGACCCTGAGCTGGCCCCTGATGGTGCGCATGGCCGCTGTATCCATAGCAAGCTTCACAGACATTCTCATAGCCGGAAGAATGGGACCGGACACCCAGGCAGCCATCGGCATCTGCGCCCAGATCTGGTTCCTCTTCCTGATGCTCACCATCGCTCTGTCCGCCGGGACAACGGCGCTGGTGAGCCGTTTCTGGGGAGCCGACGATCGCGAGAATGCCGTGGAGGCGGCCCGGCACTCCCTGGCATTCGCCACCGCATTCGGCATCATCACAATAGCCCTGGGCCTGCTCGCCGCCAGACCGCTCCTGAGAATACTCGGCGCTTCGCCTCTGGTCGAGGAGATTGCCTGGTCTTTCATCGAGATCGACATTCTCTCCCAACTTCCATTCACCATAGTCTGGATCGCACACTCAATCTCCCGGGCCACCGGCGACACCCGGGGCCCCATGAAAAACTGGGTGATCATGACGGCCCTCATCGTCAGCCTCGATCTGGCCTTCTGTGTCTATCCCCTGCAGATTGGCGTGCGCGGCATCGCTCTCGCCTGGCTGATCTCGTCCTTCGTGGGAGTAGTGCTCGCCCTCCGGCTCATCGCCGGCTCCGCGCTCAAAGAGAGCCTTTCATTGAGACGCAATATCGACCTGGGCTTCTCCAGGCAATGGCTCGAGCGCATTCTCAAGATCGGTCTGCCGGCCTGTGTCACGGATCTCGCCTGGAGCGCCGGCTGTTTCGCCCTGCTCCTGATCTTCGCCTCCACAGCCCATCCCACCCAGTGCCAGGCATCCTGGGCAATCGGTCTGCGCATGGAAGAGATAGTCAGCTATATGCCGATCTATGCCCTGAGCACCGCCGTCGCCACCATCGTCGGTCAGAACCTCGGCGCCGGCAAACTCGACCGGGCGCAGCGCGCGGGCTGGCTGGTCTGTGCCGTGGGCATCGGGATCACTACCATGGTCTCTCTCGTTCTCTACACCGCAGCCGCTCCCCTGGCGGCTCTTCTCAGCCAGGACAGCCTGGTGGTCGCCTATACCACTCAATATTTCCAGATCATCGGTGTCTCCCAGCCCTTCGTGGCATCCTGGATCATTCTCTTCGGAGCGATGCAGGGAGCCGGTTATACGAAGTGGCCTATGTGGGCGAGCGTGATCGGCTTTGCGCTAATTCGCCTGCCCCTGGCTTTCGGTCTCACCCAGAACATGCCCGACGGTCCCACCGGCTGCTGGATAGCCTTCGCCGTCACTTCGGTGGTCCTGGGCATAGTGGCTGCCTGGAAGTACCGGGGCGGTAAATGGCAATTGCAGACCGTCTGAGAGAGTGGTCTATAATGTGCCCATGACTGAAAGATTGTTCGAGATCAAACGAGAGATCTCAGTGAAGACCTATGACATCGACTTTGCCGGTCATGTCTCCAATATCGTCTACCTGCGATGGATGGAAGATCTGCGCCTGGCCATCTTCGACGAGTATTTCCCCCTTGTGAATCTCATGGATGAGGGCTATCTGCCGATCATCACCGAGAGCCGCATCCAGTACAAGAAGTCGGTGGATCTCTTCGACAAGCCGGTAGGGCATATGTGGATAGCCAGGATGAAAGCCGCCAGCTTCGACTTCGAAGGCGAGATCATCGTCGCAGGCGAAGTGACCACCAGGGCATTTCATACCGGGGTCTTCGTCAGCAGCAAGACCATGAAACCGGTGCGGGTGCCCCGGCTAATCAAAGAGAAGTGCGACGAGCTCTATCAGGCTAAACCATCACATTCTTGTCGATGAGACGCCTTCGGGCCACACCGGATACGGTAGCATCAGCATCATGACGGAGCTTATAGAGGACATCCTCCGGGACATTCTCGTTCCAGGCGAGCTCCAGCCTCACCACCGCCTCGGGATCGTGGATCAGGCGATCCAGGAGCCTGGGGTCGAGATTGTCGCTACGGGCAGCGCTCAGCCTCTCGGGAAGAGGAGTGAGCCAGGTCTGGGCGATATCCTGACCACGCCCGGCCATTTTCTCCACCGAGCTGCCGGCCTTCCGGAAAAAGGGTGAGAGCAGGGCGGCTATGACGCTCATCAGAGAGGGTCGGGGAGCGGAAGGACGACTACTGTTCTTTTCTTTATTTGGACCGGAGCGCATGTCCTCCGGCGGACGATACATGAATGAGCAGCACCACATAATTCGGGATCGGACCTATATAGAAGGAGAGCAAACGCCAGAGAAGAGACCAGTCAATAATAAAAATCCTGCCAGGGGGTTGTCAATAGATCCGGTCCCTTCGTAAACCATGTTTCACGGTGATTTGAGGAAATATATCTCATACTGACTCCCTGAGGTACCGGTCAAAAGTTGACGACAAGTTCGGCAAGCACATCGATCAGGCGGTCGCGCAGGAACAGCGTGTTGGTATCATATGTGATATCACTCACCGGCTCATCGAAATCCGGGGACATATTCATCTTCCTAAGCTTTGCTCATCAACCTTGCGTAGGCTTGCCAGTTTGGCTAATCTTATCGAATCGCTTTGAACCGAGTCGAGGTTCATTCCGTCTATATATACATCCATCCGAATCTATCTAAACGGTAAATATGCCATGCCAAAGCTTACTTTCAAAAACACCATCGAGAAAGACAAGAAAGAGCAAGAAAAGTACAAGCGCCAGAAATATGTCCGCATGCGCAAGCTCCTCAGCGACCTGCGCACAGCATTGAAGCCCAACGAAGAGGACGATCTCGCCATCGACAAGTCCCTGGCCAAGCTCTTCAACGAGCACCTGCCCTCGGGCTTCCTCTACGAGACCAGGGTAATCAGCAACGAGCCGGTCACTATTAAATCCGGTCGCAACAGAGTAGCCGAGCTCCAGTAATAAAGGAGATTTGGCGCTAGAATATCCATTCTATGAGAAAAGCGCCCCCTGCATTCTTGCTTGTGCTCCTCTTGCTTATCGCCCTCCTCCCGGCGCTGGCGCTGCCGTCGGGCGCCGAAGCCGATAGCGCTTCCGGGGAGACTCCGGGCAAGAGTGTCGACCTGGACGCCATCGTCCGCAACTGGCTGCGCATACCGACCCTGGCCAATTCCCATGTCGGTCTCGAGCTCGCCGATGCGAAGACCGGCAAGATTCTCTACAGCTATAACGGCAGGCGTCGTTTCGTCCCGGCCTCGGTGGTGAAGGCGATCACCTGCGCCTGCGCTTACGACCAGCTCGGTCCCGGCTTCACCTATACCACCGTCCTTGCCGGCGAGGGCAAGCTCGAAGGCGACCGGCTCAAGGGCAATCTGGTGGTCGTCGCTTCTCAAGATCCCACCCTTTCCAGGGCGGACCTGTCGGAGCTGGTTAAAAATGCCGTCCAGAGCAAGGGTATCAAGCAGATTGACGGCAAGATCAAATTCTCGGGGATCATTGGTGGAGACGGCTTCAATCCGGCCTGGCTGGTGGAGGACTGGGGCCGCTACTGGATGCCTGTTTCCTCCGATCTCGTGGTCGACAGGAATATCACCCACACCGAGGGGCTTCCCTCGATCTATCGCAGTGTCAAGGCGAACTCCATGCATGGAGCCCTTTTCGAAGGTCTTTTGAGCGCCCGTTACGGACCGGGCTGGGTCTATGCCGACCGGGGCAGGCGGAGCATGTTCGTCTACCGCTCGAACCATGCACAGTCACCACCCTCGGTGACCCTCGCAGTAGCCAATCCCGACACCTTCAATACGGCTCTTATAGAGCAGCTCCTGCACCAGTACGGGGTCAAACTGCTCAATCAGGATATGCCGGCAGGTGGCGGCGATCAGGTCTACCAGCTCTCCGCCCACTCCTCCAAGCCCCTGTCCGGGATCCTCCAGACCTGCCTTCATAAGAGCGACAATCTCTACGCTCAGCAGCTCCTGCGCACTCTCGGGGCAAAATATGTGTCAGGCAATAAGACCGAGAAGGCCGATAGCGGGCTGCCCGAGCTGGACACCGCCGGACTCGTGGCGATCAACAGATGGCTCTCGACCTTCGCGGTGCCAGGACAGGAAGTCCTTCTTTTTGACGGCTGCGGACTTGCTCGCAAGAACGGCGCCTCTCCCCACGCACTGAATATGGTACTACGCCATATGGCCGGAGAGAACGGCAATGGAGGCTATCTCGCTCTTCTCAAGGCTAACGACGAGAGCTCGAGAGGGCGCGGCGTCTATCGATTCAAGACCGGAACCATGGACACAGTACGCTGCATCGCCGGCATTCTGACGACCTCGGGAGGTCAGAACCTGGCCCTCACCATCATGGTCAACGATCACACCCCATCCGTGCGCAATCTCCGCATAGCCATGACAGCTCTCATAAACCGCCTGCGTGTAATCAAGACCATGGGCGATCTTCCCACCCCGATAGTCACTGCCGGCCAGGAAGATCCCAATCTGGACATTTCGGCGAACACCAGGGTCCAGATTGACCAGAAAGCCCAGAGCGCCGGTCCCCCTCCCCCGCAGAAAAAGCCCAGGGTTCGGCATGCCAGGACAGGGAAGAAGCGGCACAAATAGTGTTGCCCTTTGACATTAACCAGCACACAGACAATCCCGATCGACATCCATCAGCGCCATTGGCAATATCAACCTGGAGCCCATTCGATATACATACGGCATCCAGCAGTGGAAATATCGGCATCGCCGGTGGTGTAACAGTTGATCCGGCGCTTGTTAATCTAAATGAAGGGACAAAACCCTGATGAGAAGCCGTAAATGATCCGGCCTAGTAGATATATATTAAACGTCCACTGGGGTACTTTTACAAAACGAAATCCGCGATAGACTAACGAATGTAAACGGTGAATGCTCTCTTCGAAGAGCATGTTGAGCCGAGGGGCCTTGCAGAAACGACAGGCGGCGCCAGCCGGAGACGATAGCAAGAGAGCCCGCAGCATGAAGCCAGCTGACGGCAACATGATGAGATACTGAGTTCCTTGCAGGGAGCTTCCAGACAGTAGCAAAACACCGCTTGAGATTAGCTCTGAGCGGTGTTTTTGTTTGTCTTGTCCGGGTTGTTCGATAACAGCTAGATCTGATGCCCGGGGTTCTCCACCACTTTGCGCAGGGGCAGGGCAGCCATGATCGTCTGTTTCTCCAGGACCCTGACGTCGGAGCAGACTTCTTCCACTCTTTTGCGAAGAGCCACGAGAGTCTTGGGAAGCTCGCCTTTGACGCACTGGCGGACGATCCACTGCGGTACGTAGAAGCCGGGATCGATATACATACTGTACGAGAGCTCTGTTTTCTGCCCGTTCGAGCAGGGTCGCATGATCCAGTGGCCGCGGAAATCTTTGATCATTCCTGCCACTCTCCAGAACTCGATCTTGGAGCCGTTGTCCGTACGCTCATAGGTCGATTTGACCGTATAGGTGACGGGCGGGATCGGGAATGCGTCCACGGTGACCCGCTGGATGGACATATTGATCTTGTCCGAGAGAATCTCAAGGGCTTTCATGCGAGGCGCAATGTTACGCTTGAATTCGAAGGGATTGACCATTACCGGCCAGACTTCTTCGGGCCGATGATTGATGATGATGCTGCCGGTCACATATTTGCGCTTGCCGACATTCTTCAAGTCGACTACGACCTCGCCCTTCTCCAGGCGACTACGCACCGCATCCGGTGCTTCCCCGTCCGCAGCCAGAGCCGGTCCAGCGAGGACCAGACAGGAAAACAAGATGCTGAAAATCAAAGAAAAAACTACTTTTGGTCCTGGGGCCATAACGTGGTGTTCCCTCTTAATAGCCCTCAAAACAACCGACTTTAAAGGCGTGAGCTCAATAGGATACTTGACATTGGACGATTATAGGTCGAGTATCCAAGTTTGATTTAGTTTATCAAATCGCATATGGCAAGTATATTTTCGACACATAAAATCGCATGCCAACCAGATAAAACCAGGGGTGATGGCACTTGTCAGCAGGTCCGGATTCCATCCTGACAGCCTTTGCCGGATGGCCCGGGTGAAGCTGAGAAGAATCACATCACTTTACATGCAGACCAATAAATCTAGACGGGGCGGCGAATATACACTTTACATCCTGGAGGGTATAATTCAAGGGTGGCCACATGCTGGAGACAAGACATGGTTCAAGATCAAGAGCCCTTATTCGCACGCGAAGGTTTGTTCAGACAGAAACTGAACCAGCTCCGCAAGACCGGCTCGATTATCCAGAACGCCAAGGTGGACAGCCAATCCAGGCTTCGCGAGCTCGAGCAGGGCGGCTATCTGACCAATGTCCAGTCGACGCTGAAGGACACCGATCCCAAGGAAATGGAGCGCTTGACGCTCCTGGACAACGTCACCGAGCTCTACAATCACAATACCGTCACACGTATCCTCAAGGATGAGCTCAAGCGAAGCAAGCGCTACAAGCACGATTGCACGATAGTGATGGTCCTGGTGGACGGTCTCTATCAAGCGCAACAGGGCTACGGCAGCGAAGTCAGCGACAGTATCCTCAAAGGCGTCTCCGATTTCCTCATGGCCGAGGTACGGGACGTGGACATTCCTTCCCGATACAGCTCCGAGCAGCTCCTGGTGGTATGTCCCGAAACCAGCACCGAGGGCACCTGCGTCCTGGGTGAGCGACTCCGCAATAAGATATGCCTGGAGCGCGTATCAGACCTCGGTCAGAACTGGCATGTCACCCTCAGTATAGGCATCGCCTCGTTCCCCGAGCACGCCTCGAGCTTCGAAGACCTGATCAACGCTGCTGAAACAGCCCTGAACCGGGCAGTGGACCATGGCGGCAATGTGGTCTACGTAGCTTCCTAGCCTTTTAACGGCTGCCCTGCCAGCCCACCTGTCCCAGGAGCTCATCGATGTTCCGTCTGGAGCCAAGGAAGCTCTGGAGGGCGAATATGCATTGCTCGGCTGATATCTGGTCGGCTTTATAGAGATCGTGACAGCGCACCGCCGCGGCTATGGTTGCCTGATCCACCAGGCGCAGGCGCCAGACCACCTCGGCAAAGGGCGAATCGGTGGTGGAGCTGAAGTCGATGGCTTTGATCATGTCGGACTGGCCGATCAAGCCTACATTTCGGAAAAGCTCCGGCAGCTCCATCTTGGTATAGAGGTCGGAGTCGTCGTCACCCACTTCTTTGAGCGCCGCCGCCAGGGATTTGCCGGTGCGGCGGGCAGCCTTGAGCGCATTGGCGGCGATCAGGGGTCTGACCTGGCCCTCAGTGACCATATCCTGGAGCTGGAGAGCCTGCTTAAGGGTATTCTCGGTAATCAGGCCGACCCTGACCAGAACCTGACCGATGGGCTGCTCGTCCAGAAGACCCCGCTCCACCGCTGAAAGCAAGTCGATCTCGGAGACCAGATCAGCCAGGATGAGCAGCTCCCCCAGCCGGATTGCATGGGTCTTGCTGACTATGGCAATGCCGCTCAGGTTCAGAGACTCTTCTATGGTCACTTTCCTCTGGGCGGCAAGCCTGAGAGCCTCGATAGCCTGATCCCGGTTTATGTGATTCTCCCTTATGAGAATCTGGGCGGTAAGGGCAGCATAGGTGAGCATCTCGTTCACCGCCCCTTTCATGACCAGGACACGGCCCAGGGGCAGACCCGAAGCAAAACAATCATCGAGACAGTCGTTGACTATAGAGGCCTCCACCAGCCCGGCATCCACCAGGAGGTCGCCCAGCCGGTTGGTGGTCTCGTAGTATTCGGAGCGCCAGCCGAGGCGCTTCAGGGCCT
>JAGQHH010000742.1 GCA_020431945.1 Cyanobacteria bacterium HKST-UBA02
CAGAAATAACTGGTGCCGTAGAACTGCCCGATATTCCAGGGCTCTTCCGTGCCGACCCGATTGATGTCGCCGAGGCCAGCCGGGATCAGGAAGAGCTCGTGGTGGCGGATCTCAACCTCGAGGAGATCGAGGAGGTGCGTCACACCTGGCAGTTCTACCGGGACCGGAGACCGGAAACATACGAGTCTCTCGTAAAACTGTAAAAAGCCGATCTCTGAGAAAAAGGAACGACAAATGGCCGAGCATTACAAACCTTTCCAGTACAAACCGTGGGAGCAGAGCCTGGAGCAGCGCTTTCAAGAGTATCATCCGGCTTATTCCGAGCGGGAAGCGGCCCTGGAGGCCAATCGCTGTCTCTACTGCCATGACGCACCGTGCATGGTAGCGTGCCCCACCACCATCGATATTCCTACATTCATCAGGAAGATCGCCACCGGTAACGTCAAAGGATCGGCTCGCACCATCCTCGAGTCCAATCTCCTGGGTGCTACATGCTCCCGGGTCTGCCCGGTGGAAGAGCTCTGCGAAGGTGCCTGTGTTCTCGCTCACGATCACAAGCCCATCACGATCGGGCGTCTTCAGCGTTATGCCATGGACTATGCCGCCGAGAAGAAAATCAAATTTTTCGAGAAAGGCAAGCCCAACGGTTACAAAGTCGCCGTGGTCGGTGCCGGTCCTGCCGGCCTTTCCTGTGCCGGCGAGCTGGCCCGGCGTGGGTTCGAGGTGACCTGTTTCGAGAAGCGCGAATGGGGCGGCGGTCTCGATACCTACGGTATCGTGGTCTTCCGCGAGCCTGTGGAGGTCAGCCTGGCCGAGGTCAAAATGATCGAAGAGCTCGGGGTGACAATGAAAAACAATGTCGCTATCGGGCGTGATATCAGCCTGGACGATCTGGTGGAAGAGTTCGACGCTGTTTTCGTGGGCGTCGGTCTCGGCCGGGTTCCGGCTATGAGAATTCCCGGCGAGGATCTCACAGGGGTGCTGGATGGTCTCGATTTCATCGAAGAGACCAAGGTCAAAAAGCTCGATCAGATCAAATACGGCGATCGCATCGCCGTGATCGGTGCCGGCAACACCGCCATCGACTGTGCCACCATCGCCAGGCGCCTGGGCGCCGAGCGGGTGATGATCGTCTACCGGCGGTCCGAAGCAGAGATGCCTGCTTATCATTTCGAATACGAGTTCGCTCTGAAAGAAGGCGTGAGCTTCATGTTCCTCACCCAGCCGATCGAAGTCCTTGGTGAAAATGGCAGAGTCACCGCCCTCAAGTGCCAGCGGATGGACCTGGGCGAGCCGGACGCATCAGGAAGGCGCAGTCCGCTAGTGGTGCCGGATTCGGACTTCGAGATTCCCTGCGACATGGTGATCAAGGCGATCGGACAGGAGAAGCCGAAAGAGATGATCGATGCCCTGGCCAAGTTCGGGGTCGGCACCGAGAAAGGTTATATAGCCGTGGAAGATGGCACCAATCGCACCGCCCACGAGAAAATTTTCGCTGGCGGCGATTGTGTGCGAAGCAAAGGCGAAGCCTCCACGGTAATGGCGGTGGAAGACGGCAAGATTGCCGCCCGGGCCATCAGCCTCCAGCTTCTTGGCGCCGACAAGATGGAGCCGGTCGCATCAGCCCATTCTCTCAAGTAAGGAGCAAATAATGGCAAATCTAGAAATCGACTTCGCCGGCATCAAATCCCCCAATCCATTTTGGCTGGCATCGGCTCCTCCGGCCAATTCGGCGTATCAAGTCCAGAAAGCATTCGAGCAGGGCTGGGGCGGAGCCGTCTGGAAGACCATCGGGGCACCGGTGCTCAATGTCTGCAACCGTTACGGCACCATCGACTATAAAGGCACCAAGATAGTCGGTCTCAACAATATCGAGCTTATCTCCGACCGCTCCATCGAGACCAATCTCAAAGAGATTGCCGAAGTGAAGCGCAATTTCCCGAATCATGCAGTGATCGTCTCGGTGATGGTGGAGTCCGAGAAAAAAGCCTGGCAGGAAATCGTCAAGCGTACGGAAGACACCGGTGCCGACGGCTTCGAGCTCAACTTCG
>JAGQHH010000072.1 GCA_020431945.1 Cyanobacteria bacterium HKST-UBA02
GACCAGGGCAACTGGGGCTGTTGCTGGATGATCTCGGGTGTGTTCGCCGGTGTCATTCAATATCCCGACCGCATGTCGGACATGCTAGCCCAGCTTTCCAACACCGGTTCTTATACGGATATCGAAGGGCGTTCCTGGACGCCGCCCAAGGGGCTGCTGTCCATCACCAGCCAGGGCGGCCGCTGGACTATCGAGAACTGCGGTGGTGGGCACCGCAGCCCGGTCGCTGAAATCTGGACGAGCGTCGCTGCTTATCTGTCCGAGGACGGGCGCCGCACCGATCGTGGTGCCAGCGGCGGTACCGAGAACGCCTGCAACCACGCCATGAAGAAAATCACCGGCGATACCTGGACCGTCACCTCCGAGCGCGCCATGGTCGACAAGCGCATGCAGAAAGAGTTGCTCGAGAAGGGCGCTTATATATGTATATATCCCGGTCACATGTACCTGGCAGCTCTCGAAAAACACGGCAATGACTGGTTGGTTTGCGCCAGCTTGCAGCACGGAGACGGAGGACGCCGGGTCAACGGCACTGTTTCGGATCTGCAGTCCTGGACGATTACCGGTGGTCGCCGCGGTTACAACCCGGATATCAACCTGCCTGAGTGTCAGGACTCGCCAACAGGACCGATAGGCAACGACTGGCCTGGAGGTGGCGGCTACGACTGGCCGGACTTCCCCTTCCCCATCGGTCCGGATCCCTGGCCGCTTCTGGGCGCCGGCAGTCTCACCGATTTCGTTCTCTCCTTGCACGAAGAGCGGGACCGCCGCCTGGCGAAGGAGCGTGCCGAGGACGAAGAAGAAGAGAAGAAGAAGCGCGCCGAGCAAAAACAAAAGGAAGAAATCGAGATCGCCGAGGAGAAGGCGGAAGAAGAGCTGCGGCTCGAGAAGAAGCGCATGGCTGAGCTCGAAGCCGAGCAGAAGGCTGCAAGAGAAATGCAGGAGGCTGAACTCGCCCGGGGCGATCAGGACGGTCTTGTGCGGCAGGAGAGGCAGGGCCAGCTTCGTCAGGAAGCCGAGGTCAACCGTCTGCTCGCTATGGAGAACCGGCAGTCTCCGGAGAAGGCAGGCGAATTCATGCACAAGAGCCAGCTTGCTCAGTCGCAGATCAACACCAGCCGGCCTCTTTCGACTCAGATAGTCGATCGCCAGAGCTTCAACCTGCCCAGTCTCGCCAGCGCCCTGAGCGATTTTCGCTCGCACCGCATACCGGTGGCAAGCGAGCTGACCAATCGTCTCGAGCGTATCGCGCCGGCGTCAGATCTTAAAATCAAGACGGATAAAACCAAGTATACTGGTAGCCCACCGGAGTCGGCGCTGTGACCGTGACAACAACCATTGAAAATAGCGGCATGATTGAGCAGTTGCGTCTGCCCGAGGCTTTTACGCCGGCTATGGCGGCAGGCGAGCAGCACCATGGGTATCTCGAGTTCAAGGGGCGCGGCTCCTGTGCGCTAATCTGCTACGAGCATTCCAATCGCACCTTTACCGAGCATGAGACTGCCACTGTGGCGCAGGCCCTTTCGCAAGAGCTCCGTGCCGGAGAGTCAAAAGCAATCATTGAAGACAGCGAGCTCTTCGATGTGCTCTGCTTCTGCTTCGTATTTGGTGGCGCCCTCACCCGCGGTGGCACCGTCATGGACATGCCGCGATGCTCCTGGGAATTGTGTGGAGTCGAAACCGGCACCACAAATGGTGCGGATTCAGGTCAAGGGACGGCGCGCACAGTGATAGTGGGACGCCTGAAGTTTCTCGATGTGTCCGGCAAGCGCAGCAAGAGGGAAGTCGTGGTCGTTCTGCCCCAGGCTCCCGGACCGGAAGGCTGCGGCTATCTCTGGCTCGAGGGTGGCTCTTCGGACATCCGTCGTTTCGAGACCAACTTCATGCAGGCGCTGGCAGCGGCGAGCTATCGCCAGAGCTGGTCGGATAATTCCGATGCTGGCGGATTTGGCGGATACTGATTCGCAGGCTTCGCTTAAATTACTCATAGATTTGTTCAATCGCAAATCGCAGCGGGTCACTGGCGGTTGTCATTAGTTCATAATGCACGGGTTACTTTGGAGAGACTGCTTGATGAGTCCGAAGAAAAATCGATCGCTTTCGGTTTCTTTGCTTATAGTTGCTGTTCTTGTTGTCCTGTTCGCCAATTGTGCCATCGCGGGCAAGGGTGGCGGTTCTCAGGATACTGACGGAGATGGAGTTCCCGACAACATGGATGCCTACCCCTATGATGCTACCAATGGGGCGGGAAACGGCAATCAGAATCAGGAGACCAACAACAATTCGAGTAGCTCCAGTAGCTCCAGCAGCTCCAGCAGCTCCAGCAGTTCGAGCAGCTCCAGCTCCAGCGGTTCGGAAGAGCCGCCACCCGAAGAAACGTAATCCTTATTGCTGGTAGATCACCGAGGTGCCTGCCAGACGGTCCGACAGTCGGCGCCCCTCGCCCATGTAGAGGAGCTGATTCTCGATGAGCAAAATCGCTACTGCATAGATTATGAAGCCGGATTTCAGCCAGTCCATGAAAGTCCCGTTCAACAGCTCGGGATAACCGGGGACCAGAACCGTCAATAATTGGTAGATAAGAAACGGACCGACAATTATGAAATTTCGAGCAATTGATTGAGTCAGGCTGGCAGGACTTCCGCTTGCTCGATCGATGGTCCGCAGACCGAGCAGGTACTTGCCCAGCCCGGGTCCTATGGGGAAGCGGTCTCTGGTGAGGAAGATCAGCATAGCCATGAAGAGAACCTGGGACTCCGCCGCCGCGCCTACTCCCGGAAGGGGGGAGGCTGCCCAGATCAGAAGCTTTGCTATCCAGAAGGAGGCGAGAAAATCATAGGCCCAGGCTGCTACGAAACGCCTGCCCGGAAAGGGGCGAAGCATGGCCACCGGCAGCACCGGAGAGAGACGAAGCATAGTCACCGGCAGCACCGGAGAGGTGCATGAGGTCTGGCTTGTGACCGCAGGTTTTGACTCTAGAAGTTCCATCGTACCCGGCAGCAGTTTGCTGAGAAAGAGCTGAATTATCGCACACGCCGACCTTGGGGCTTAGACGGACCTAATCTGGTCTCTGAGAGCCCGCTCAAGTCTGTAGTAGGCGGATCTGAAAGAATGGCCACACATTTCAAGGGGAACCAAAAGGCATGCTGTCCCTTGGTACCAGTTCTAGGTCTGTAGCCGCCCGGGAAGAGTCGGCTTCATCAGGCAAGCAGTTTCTGTTTGCCAGTCTCCTGGTGCTTTTCGTGCTGGCTATGGTTTCGGTCATGCACTGGTTCGGTTCGCTGCCGGCCCCGGCCTGGCGGCTGCTAATGTTGCTCTTCGCCGGGCAGTGGTTGCTTGGCGCAGTGAGCACGATGCGCGGCAAGACCAGCCTTTTCATCGAGCGTGCTCACCTGGCCGCCAATGCAGTCCGGCTGCTTTTTCTGCGGCTGATCGGCAGACCGGAAGCCACCGTGCTCTCCGAGCAAGGACAGCCGAGCCAGCTTATTGCTGGTGGTAACCTGGTTTATTCGGGTGCAGGCCTGCTTCCCGAGAAAGAGCGGACGAGCCTGCTCTTTTGGATTGTAAAGCTGATCTTTATTCCGTTCATGATCACTGTTGCTACAAACCAGACCGAGCGGCTGTTGCCTATGATCGCATCAGGGAAGATTTTTCTCGGTCTTCTGCCGGTGGCGCTTGTCTATTCGTTCTGGCTGATGCTCATGGATTTGCTTGATACTGCCGTTGCCACCATTGGTTATTCGATAGAAAGCGATGAGCTCGGCAATCGGGTGCGCTCGGTGGACACATCGGTGCTGGGTTGGGTTGCAGCGCTCTTGTGTTATCCGCCCTTGAACAGCCTTCCCAGTGCCGTCATTCCTGTTCATGCCTCGCCGTTTTTCAAAGCTTCCGGCAACGCCTGGGACATTCCGGTGATGATTGTCCTCGCTTCGCTTGCCACTCTCTTTACTCTGGCAACCCTGAATCTCAATGTTCATTTCTCGAACCTGTGCCATCGCGGCCTCGTTACCAGCGGTCTCTATTCGGTTGTTCGCCATCCAGCCTATGCCACCAAATTACTCTCATGGGCTGTGGTTATCGCTTATATCACCGGTGCCAATCCCAGGGTCTGGGCCGCCTTCGCCTGCTGGGTGGGGATCTATGCAACCCGCGCCATCACCGAGGAGCGCCACCTGAGTCGGGTCGACCCGGAGTACGCAGAATATTGCAAGCGTGTCCGCTATCGATTCATTCCCGGCCTGATCTGAGGAAGATTACGTGTCAAGGCTTGCAACAGCGACTGGCATAGCTGAATCAGACCGCACGACGGAGCTCCCTGCCTCGAGCGCGCTCATCGCTGGTGAAGCTCCGGTCAGGCTTGTGGCGTTATTGCTCGGTGCTGTATTCGGTTTGTCGGCACCGGGCTTCGACCAGTGGTATCTCGCCTGGTTCGGCCTGGTGCCCCTTCTGGCTCTCTGTATCAGTGCCGGCGAGCCCTGGCAGGCCGGTGTCCGCGGCTGGTACTTTTTCATGGGGTACGACCTGGTCTATATGCACTGGTATCTTTCGATACGCGACGAGATACTTGCCGGCGCCTTCAGCTCGTTCCCGCTCGTCATGAAGACAAGCTTCTGGCTCATGATGTCAGCCTGGCAGGCGCTTTTCGCTTCCATATTCTGCTGCGTATTGAAGGCGCTGCCGCTCACCGGTGGATGGCTGCCTTCGAGATCGCGAACGGACGATCGTTTTTGTATCCCGAGTTTTGTCGCTGTTCCCTTGCTGTGGATTCTCATCGACCGCATGTGCAATAGCCCTGCGCTTCTCGGTGTTCCGTGGACGGCCCTGGAGTATAGCCAGTACAAACAGCTGGCGATATTGCAGAGCGCCTCTATATTCGGTGGCGCAGGAATCGCCGCCTGTGTGATTCTGGCGAATCTGGCTATTCTCGGTCTGATCGGTTATGGCAGCCCGTCCCTGCGCGCGGTCTCCTACCGGAGCGTCTCTTCGATGTGGCTGAACACCACGCTGGCAGTTGTGTTTCTTGCCTCTGTCTTCTGCTTTGGAGACTGGCGTCTCCGGAGCGAGTCTGCGAGTTTGCCGGCAAAGAAAATGGTTACCGTCAGCGCGGTGCAGTCGGGAGTCTATCCGGGCAACACCAATGTCGACTACGGTGCCCAGTACCGGAGCCATGAACGTCTCTCGGCTGCCAGCGCGCCTGGCAGTGTCTGCGTCTGGCCTGAGTGGTCCTTTCCGGTGGTTTTCAGTATCGCGCGGAAGTTTGTCCAGGATACTGCCCGGGTTCCCGCAGGTCGCGACCAGAGCTGGATTATCGGTTGCGTAGATCGAGACGGCGAGAGTCGCGAGTTCAATTCGGTATGCGCCATGGATCGCAAAAAAGGTCTGGTGCCGGTGCCCTACCACAAGCGATATCTCGTTCCCTTCGGCGAATTCACCCCGGACTGGGTGCGTCATACGCCCCTGGGGTTACTGCTCTACGGTCCTGAAGGCAAGTTCGAGAACTCCGTTGCCGATCGGGCTACGGTCGTATTTCCGATGAGCGATGTCACAGTCGGACCATTGCTGTGTTTCGAGTGCCTCATGCCCGGGCTGTCCGTGGACAATGTCAGAGCCGGCGCGCAGCTGCTGGTCGACAGCAGTTACACCGGCTGGTTCGAGAAATCTGTTCTCGGTGACCAGATGGTGGCGCAGTGTGCCATGCGGGCCGCCGAAAACCACCGCTCGTTTGTTTTTGCCACCACCCTTGGACCTTCAGCGATTATCGATTCTAGCGGGCGTATTCTTCGCCGATCCCCTCGGGAAGAGCCGTGCCTGATCGAGGCTGAGGTGCCGTTGGAGAGCGACATTACCCCTTTTACGCGATTCAGCTTCTGAGGGCATGATGAGACTGCTCGACCGATACATTCTTGCCGAGTCCATGCAGTTGCTGCTCATCGGTGCAGTGGTCATTCTAGGGGTGTTCTTCGGAACCGTCGAGTTTCGAAACTGTCTCGATATGATGAACGCTTTCGGACTGCCACTGCAAACGGTGCTTTCCGTGACTCTGCTGCAAATGCCGACAGGCATAGTTTACTGCCTCCCTGCCGGCGTCCTGGTCGCGACCATGTTCTTGCTCATCCGCCAGCACAACGACTCCGAAATCATCGCTCTTGAAGTCTCGGGCGTGCCCCTCAGCCGGATTATGCTTCCCTATCTGGTGATGAGCATCGTCGCCTGCGCGTCCGTCTTTCTTCTGACCGAATTCGTCGCTCCGCAGGCGAGGCTTCTTTCCGAGAAAATGACGATGCTCGGTGTTTACGGTGCCGCCTGCCCCTTCTCAGCTCGCACTTCGATAACTCACGAGAAGGTCGATGGCAGTATCGACCAGCAGTTGCTCTTCGGCAGACCTCGCGGTAAGTTCCTGCAAGGCTTCGTGGCTCTCAAACACGGCGAAGCCGGCGCAATCAAGCTGATCTGGGCAGAAGAGGCGCAGTGGAAGTCCGGATACTGGAACCTCCGGAACGGTCGCGTATTCGACTTCTTCGGCAACGACAAGAACACCGGCTCATCGGACAAGCGCACCGGCTCATCGGACAAGCGCACCGGTTCATCGGACAAGCGCACCGGCTCATCGGACAAGCGCACCGGCTCGTCTGGCAAGCGCACCGGCTCATCGGACAAGCGCACCGGCTCGTCTGGCAAGCGCACCGACGTCTCTGAAGCTGGAACCACAAAGTCCATACTCGCCGGCGACGTTTCCCATTCCAGCGGGGTTGGAGGAACTTTCGCCAGCATGAGCTATGGCGGCAACAAGTCCCTCATCTCTTGCATCCAGGCAGGTCCTCTTTCGCATCTCTCGAAAACGACATCGCAAATGAGGCAAGAACTGGACGAGCACGAGCGAGCCGGACGCCCGGTTCCTCTCGAGCTTCTCCTGCAGTATTACCGGCGGTTTTCCCATCCGATCAGTTGTGTTTTGCTTCTTCTGGCAGCGGCTCCCGTCGCGCTTCTTCGCAGTCGTCGCAGTCGCAGCACGGCGATTGTTTATGGAGGCGTGCTGGTGGTCGTCTACTTCGTCCTTCAGCAGGTAAGCCTTTCCCTGGCAATAAACGATAGGCTCTCGCCCATCGTCGGCGCCTGGCTTCCCAGCGGTCTACTCTGCCTTCTCGGTCTCGCCCTCACCGCCGTCATGCGCCGCCGCTGAGCTTGTCCGTTCTTCCGCCAAGTGCTACCGCTGAGCCTGTCCGTTCTTCCGCCAAGTGCTGCCGCTGAGCCTGTCCGTTCTTCCGCCAAGTGCTCCGCTGAGCCTGTCCGTTCTTCCGTCGTTCGTGCTGCTAATGGAATCTCTAGTGATGGCGCCCGAAGAACTTGCGGCTTCCGTATTCGTTGTAGCCACCGTAGGTGGTAGAGAACCCTCTGTTTTTCATGCGCTTTATATTGTCCGGTACGGCTTTGTTGCTGGTGCCTGTAGCGCTTGACTGGGCTGCCCCCGGCACGCCCCCGGGTATCAGTCCGGCACCGGGAATCGCTCCTGCACCGGGTATCCCTCCTGCGCCGGGTATCGTGCCAACTCCGGCGACCCCTCCTGGTGCGCCTGGAGTAGCAGCCGCTGGTTCGGTGCCGTTGAATCGCTTCCACTTAGTGGTCCGATTGATGGCACTGTCGAGGACCAGGTCACCGTCAGTCACAGTGAACGAGCCGTTATCCTGGCGACCGGCGTCGGACTTGAGCTGCCACTTACCGGCCGAGGCGCTCATGGTGCCCGACTCGACATGATGCCCTTCGCAAGTCGTATAGTATCTGCCATCTTGAAAGAGATGGAACACGAAAGGCTTCCCGTTGTCTCCGATCATGCTCCAGCGACCGGCGACCTTTTGCTCGATGTCAGCCATTGCTGGCAGACCTACGATTACCATTAAGGACACAGTCAAAAGGGCAAACGCAAGAGAAAACTTGTTCACGGGTCACCTCCAAGAGTAATCAGTTTATCACGATCCTCAGAACTCACTATCACGATCCTCGAATCTCACAAACCGACAAGCCATTGACACTATGTTCGATCTCGCGAAGAGCGCCGCCCGCCCGCGTCTGTACTTCCTCGGGTAGACTCGAGAAGTGCTTTCCGAATCGGATTATGAGGACACCACTATGACCTTTCCATGCGTCAAGGTATTCACCGACCGGGACTTCTACGAGGCTTTCGTGAGTGATTTGAGCAATGCCAAAGCGCGAGTTATCTTTCAGAGCCCATTCGTGGCTATATGGCGTTTTCGGAATGTCAGACCTCATTTGCAGCGCTGTATCGAGCGCGGAGTGACTGTATGCGCCTTTTTGCAAGAGCCCGAACCTAACGACGACCATACGGTCTTCGATATGGGAGCAGATTCAATGCGGTCAGCCGGTATTCACGTTACTGTGCGGATTCGGAATCATGAGAAACTTGCAGTCATCGATGAAGCGATCTTCTGGGACGGAAGCTTGAATATCCTTAGCCATTCTCGAACTTCAGACCGCATGACCCGCTGGTTGAGCCGGGCAAAAGTCGATGAGGAGATCGAGCGCTACAAGTTGACGAATTGCATAGAGTGCCGCTCGCATTATCAGGAAGGTGACTCTCCCGAGGCATTAGGAGAGCTTATAGGAAAGAGGAGAAGGGCTCTGGGACTGAAGCAGAAGGACCTCGCTCCGAGCGTGCAGCTTGGGCAGGAGATGCTGTCGAGAGTCGAGACCGGGCGCCGCGCGCTGAGCATTGAGGCGTACGGGCGCCTTGCGAGAAAGCTCAAGATGAGAGTCCGCCTGGTTCCGGAGTGCTTGCTTCCTTATATCGACAAGCGCATCGCTCAGGTGATGGATGTGGATTTGGAGTAGCTTCCCCAATCGGTTCGAGTCGCTTCGCAATCGCTACCCAATCGCTTCGCAATCGGCAATACGACGGATTCCATATGACTGTGAGATCAAGAAAAGTTTCAAAAAGATGATCTGAGAGGCATGCGGCAGAAGAAAAATGACTGTGAGATCAAGAAAGGCAAAAAAAAAATGATCTGAGAGTCATTTTTTTCCCTATGTCTTTTTTCCCGTATCAGGGATAATGGCGGCGGAAAACCTGGAGGACTAACGAACCATGTCAGATGCTTCGACTTTGCTCGATTTGTTGCATGCGCCGGCA
>JAGQHH010000743.1 GCA_020431945.1 Cyanobacteria bacterium HKST-UBA02
TGCCCAGGACAATTGCCTCTACAGATGGTGCCGTCTTGAATTTGTAATCGTTCTTGAATATCGACACCGGCATATCCACTTTTTTCCAGGAGACGGTTCGCAGCTCCACATCGAGCTTTCCCCCCGGTCTGGTGTAGGACATCTCGAAAGGCATCTCTCCGATGGCCGGACCCTGATAGAGGCCCCTCAGGAAATCTCTGTGACCGGCACTGAGACCGAGACCTTCGATAGAGGAGAGATTCGCTTTGAGAGCCGGCACGTCTTCACGCCTGCCGGTCCGGAAGATTCCGTTGATACCGCTTCCCGAGTGTCTCACATTGACCGAGACGCTCACCAGATGCAAGCCCATTTTCTGAGATCTCTTCATCTCCATCTTGTGTCTTTTGAATGGCTTTTTGAAGCCTCCCAGGCGGAGCCCATCGTCTATCCAGGATTCCTTATCGATGATACGGCCGGTCCGGTCTTTCTTGTTGTAGACCATGACGTTCCAGTCCGGCGCCTTGCCGACGATAATACATGTGTTACGGGCACAATTAGCCCGGATTGCGCTCTTGCCGATAAATACGTCGACATTGCCGATCACCGCGGAGACTTGCTTGACGGCAATAACCTTCTCATTCGCCTCCGCGGCAAGGACGTCCGGCTGTAAACAACCGGCGAGCAGGAAGGCTAACGCTATGGAAAGTAGTTGTACCGGCATGAGGATCAGTCTATCATTACTGGCCAGTCACGATGGAGGGATTTCCTATGGCTTGCTCCGAAATCAAATGCAATAACTCTACCTGCCAGCTCTGCACCATCTGCAACTGTTGCTGCTCATGCTGCGACTGTGTCAAAACGGGTCATTGCTCCTGCGACTGCGGTTGAGCTTTTCCGGATTCGGTGAGAATCAGCTCGCGGTCTTCTTTGAGACGTGCGCAACTGCTATCGAGTGACATTGCCGAATCGATATCTTTGATGGCGCCATCGAAGTCCCCGCGGGCTTTCTTGAGCAGAGCTCGTTCATGATAAGCCCTTTCGGTGCCGGCGTTCGCGATGGATGAGCTCAGATCATTGAGAGCTTTCTCCGCATTGCCCTGTTTTTTGTAGAGCATGGCACGATCGATAAAAGCCCGGTTGCATGAATCGGCTTTCAGGGCGCTGGTCAGATCGGCGATGGCTTCATCCGTCTTGCCGCGATCCATATAGAAAATCGCCCTCTCGTGATAGGCCACCTCACGATCGTGACCGGTACTGCATTTGATGGCGGCCTCATAATCGGACAGAGCCTCGTTGTCTCTGCCGAGACTCTCGTAGACCGTAGCCCTGCCGCTATATGCCTCCGCGCTCTTCTCGAGGGTCAGAGCCCGACCGAATGCCGCCAGGGCTTCCTCGTATTGCTTGTCCTTCATGTCGATCCAGCCTTCCTCGCAAGCCAGGGAATGCTCGAGACCGTGAGGACGAAACAGCCAGAGATAACCATGGCTGGAAGCGAGCTCCCGGGCCAGAGCGAGGTGACGGCGGGCTTCCTCGAGGTCGCCGCGCTGCCTGAAACAGTAGGCGATGTCCAGCTCTATACCCGGGTCACCGGCAAAAAGAGGGTTCTTCTGACCCTCGATATTGGTGTCGATAGCCTTGCGATACTGTCCCCGGTTCTTATATATGCAGCTCTGGCTGCTCGGATGCATGGCAAGAATGAGACCCAGAGAGAGGCTCGTGACTATGAGAAAGCTCGCAAGGAGCTTCTGCCTTATCTGTCCTGTCGATTTTTCCA
>JAGQHH010000744.1 GCA_020431945.1 Cyanobacteria bacterium HKST-UBA02
AGCAGGAGCGGGCTCCGGCTCGGGCTCGGATTTGGGCTGGGGATGAGGCTCAGGTTCCTTGACCGGTTCGGGCTCAGGGGCTTTCGCCTTTGCCGGCTCCGCTTCTTCTGGCTTTGCCCGATCTCTCTGCTTGTAATACTCCAGGTCTTCTTCTTTGAGAAGACCGCTCTCGTAGAAGCCCGGGGGCTTCTCATCGAGACTGGTAACTTCACGAGAAGGTCTGGCTGCAGAAGATTTGCCGCCTTCCACCGCCCCATCGTCATCGGCGAGAGCCGTGCTGACTTCCTCGGGGATGGAAAGAGTGAGTACGTCGTAAAGGAGGTCCACATCTTCGAAAGAGGAGCTCCAGACGACCCGGGATCCGCCCCCCTCGCCTTCATAGAGCGTCCATACCGGGTCGCCCCCGGAAAGCTCGACCCGGACTGTGAGACTGTAATGGACCTTGGTGCGCTTGTTGCGCCAGGGCAGCTCCACTGTGCAGCCACGAGCTTTGGTAGCCTCCGAGAGGAGGGATTTCACATCTGCCACCCTGGGCGCGGTGGTCAGGGCAGTCAGGCGTACATGCTTCTTTGGTCGATACATAGAACGATCCGGCTCCAAACCGATTTATCGGTCACCAATCCGAAGGACACTTTGCAGCATTAGGCGGCATATAGATTACTTTACCCGCCTGATTACCCTATAAAATCTCATCGACTCCTAAAATAATCGATAAATGCCAAATATCTGCTTCAACCGCGCATCTCGGTAAGGTTTCCGGACTCATAGCGTTTCAGCCCCAGATAGAAGACCAGGACCCCGACAAGAAGAACTACCAGAGAACCGAGCACGGTGAGGAGCGAATAATACAATGACATCTCGCGCAGAGCCTCGATCGGCAGGTAGCTCACGAAAGCCGCCGGTATGAGGGTATAGAGGATGATTTTCACGACTCCCTCGAAGAGAGTCGCCGGATAGGTCGAGAATGTGATCATGGAGAAACGCCATTGCTCGGCCAAACCTTCGGCATTCCCGAGGAAAAAAGTGAGACTGCCGGTGAGAATGCTGAAACCGACGAATAGAAAAGCGACGGCGAAGGAAAGAGCGACGAATAGACAAAAGTGCGGAAGATCCGGGCGCACGAAAAGCACATAGACGGCGAAGCCGAAGACCGTGTCACCGCAAGCAGTGGCACTCATACGTCCGAGCAGGACATGGGAAAGCAGGGCCCGGGGATAGAGCATCCAGACATCGAGCTGTCCCCTGGCGATCAACCAGGGCAAAGCCAGAGCATTGCCGCAGACGGTATGAGCAATACCGAATCCGGTGGCAGCAATCGCCCATAGCGTAATGACGTCTTTGACTCCCCATCCCCTGAGCACCGGGAAGCGCTCGAAAAATAGAGCCCAGAACGCCACCCAGACGAAATTATTGGCAGCCATGGCGAACATCTGCGAGATGAAGGCGCCCCGGTAGGCCCACTGCGACTTCAAATTGAATGAGGTATATGCACCCACCAGACCCAGATAGTTCCGGAGACGCTGGAGCAGGGGTTGTTCTTGCTCGATAATCTCAGCCGCCATTGGCGAACACCCTCCGGCTTGCAATACCATATACGATGGCGACCAGGGCACCCACCCCGACTATACCGAGCGATTGAATGACCAGGAGCTCTGCAAGAGCACCGGTGGATGGAGCCACCAGCATTTTCGCCGGACCGTAGACTATGCTGGCGAAGGGCAGAACTCTCAGCCAGGACTGCATGGCTTCCGGAAACAACTCGATGGGAATCAGCATGCCTCCCAGGATCATGGTAATTCTCGAATAGATAAGAACCAGACCGGTGGTATCCTCGAGCCAGAAAGCGCCCAGACCGATCAGGAAATTGGCAAGGAAATCGAGGATGAAAGCCAGGGGCAGGGCAAGGAGAAGACAGGCGATACTGAGAGGCCCGAGAGGAATCGGACCGACGAAAATCACTGCAATAACCAGCCCGACGCTCAGATTGAGAGCGAAGCGCACCACCCTTTCACCCATGCTCGTCCCCAGGCAATAGAGCGGATAGGACATGGGCTTGATCAGATGAACAGCGAGCTCCCCGGTGCGCACGTCCCGATCGACCATCTGAGTGATTCTCGGTGCTGAGAGAATAATCGACTCGGTCACCGCCAGATACCAGAGCATCTGAGCGAGGGTGAATCCCCCGAGCTCGCTGGCTCCGGTCTCGGCATAGGTGACCTGCCAGAGTCTCAAGAATATGTAGAGAATCACCGCCAGGAAAATTACCCGGCTGGCCACCTCGCCCAGATAAGCGACATTGGACTTGGCGGAAGTCGAAGCGATATAGAAGTATTTAGACAAGCCAGTCATGACTGACTTACTTTTACAATGTCAGCCCCTATTTGAAAAGACTTTCCACTCTCTCGGCCTGATTTCGGTCATAGAATTTGCCGCCGCGATAAGCGCCATATTTGCCCCCGGCATACTGACCGATCTTGCCGACAACATAGCCGGAACCAATGGGCACTAGAAGACCGCCACTGACAGCCATGCCGCCGGCGACACCGATTCCGGTTCCTACCATCTGACCGGCATCGGACCAGTCGGCAGCGAATTCGTGCCTGTAGACATCTTTCCAGGTTTTCTTGAGCTGCTGCTCTAGAGGGCGATTCAATGACTCTTTAGTCCAG
>JAGQHH010000745.1 GCA_020431945.1 Cyanobacteria bacterium HKST-UBA02
AAGCTGGTGGATTTCGGCATCGCCAGAGTGCTCGAAGGCGAGAGCCGGGAAACCTGCGACCTCACCACCACCGGCGAAGTTTTCGGCTCGCCTGCCTATATGAGTCCGGAGCAGTGCCTGGGTTTCATGCTCGACGAGCGCTCGGATCTATACAGTCTCGGCTGCACCATCTATGAGACCATCACCGGCAGCACTTTGTTCAGTGCCGACAATCCGGTGCAGATGGTGGTCAAACAGATCCATGACGAGCCCCCGCCGCTTCCTTCCGAATACCGGGGCAATCGTCTTTCCCGGTTCTTAGACGAGATCATCTTTCATTGTCTGGACAAAGATCAGAAGCAGCGATATCAGAGCGCCCGGGAGCTCAAAGAAGATCTTGCCGGCATTCGTCAGGGTATCTTGAAACCGAAATACCGGATCGGCCGTGGTATCAAGCCGACCCTCACCACCAGGCAGACCATCGGGGCGGTCTCTCTTGCTATAGTCCTGCTCGGTCTATTCGGCTCGACTAGAGATATTTTCAGCCTTCTTTTCAGCAGCACTTATTCTCTGCTGTTCGTGTTTGCTGTCACCCTGGCAGGCATCATCACATTTGCAGTCTCTGCCCGGGATAACATAGCCAGGATAAGAAACGGGCTCACCACCTCCCGGCAATGCTGGCTCTCGGCTACCCAGGTAAGTCTGGCATGTCTCGGTATAGCCTTTATACCGAGCATTATCAGGGCAATCGTTTTCGGCTATGCGCCCCTGCCATACTGGATCCTCGAGGTCGAGTTCATCGCCATAGCAGCCCAGGTGGTCTTATCGATCCTGACTGTGCTGCTCGGAATTCGTTATCTCTCGAGCTCCTCTACCAGGCAGATAAAGCCGATTGCAATGATAGTCCAGACCTGTATTACCCTGGCGATTCTGCTTCCTTCGTCAGCCCTTCTGATTCCGGGGCAACTCTCGCTACTGCCTGAATTTCTGGCGGGGAAATGCGATCGTGTCAGACCGGAGCTGGCTCTGTCTCTCTACGATCTGGCCGATAGGATCAATCCCGGATCGAAATTCATCCTTGCTGAAAGAGCCCTGGTCGAAGAATCTCTCAGACACTATGATGCCGCCCTGGCTGACATGAAACGTCTTGCCGACCGAGGGCAGGAAGAGGACTATTATCTTGCCCGCCACGCACGCATGGCTTTAGAGGCAGGCGACCTGAAGGAAACGGAGCGTATCGCCACCAGGCTCATAAACGATCCGAAGCTCACCGGTGACGGTCACAGGTTGAAAGCCGTCTGGCTCGCAGCATCGGGCAGGCACGCTGAAGCAATCCTCGAGATGCACCGCTCCTCGGACTACAAGGTGTCATATGTACCGGACTGGTCTCATGTCTACGAGGTCGGCTCCCTGTTAGCACTCGGTATGCATGACGAAGCCATGAGCCGTCTCGATGACTTCGCCCGGGCCGGCGGCTCCGGGGACAGAGTGAAAAGCAATGTCATCAAAGGGATATTGCTCGATCGGCAAGGCAAGCACGAGCTCGCCGAGAGCTTTTTCGCCACGGCAGCGATCATGGACGACCCCAGCCACGGCAGCCGGCGCATGCACTGGGGAGTCAACGACCAGCTCGCTCTGGCCTATGCCAACCAGCGCCTGGGAAGAACCGAGCAAGCCCGCTTCAACATGGAGAGAGCGAACTATTTCGGTCTGGGCAAAGAAGATCTGGCAGCCGCTCTGAGCATGGAATACTCAGGCCTCGATATCGACTGGGATCACGAGCTGCAGAATCATTAAATGGGTAGAATGACTAATGATCCCGAGTAACTATTGTAATGAACAATGAGAAGATCGAGGAATGCACCATCAAAGAAGAGTCCGTCGATAACGGACGGCAATCTGAGCTGGATCTCCCGGAGCTGGGCAGCCGCTACGAGGTGCTGGCCGCTGTCGGAAAGGGCGGCATGGGCACAGTCTTCAAAGTCCGGGACCTGAGCCTCGACAAAATCATGGCAATCAAACTCCTGCAAAAGGAGCTGGCGGAAGACGCGGCAGCCCGCAAGCGTTTCGCCCAGGAAGTGGAAGCTGCAAGCAATCTCACCCATCCGAATCTTGTCTCTATCTACGGTCACGGCGAGACTGATAGCGGTATTCCTTACCTGATCATGGACTATATCGAAGGCGAGAGCCTGGCGGATGTCATCGAGAAAGACGGGCGTCTCGAGCCAGAAAGAGCCCTGGAGATTTTTTCCCAGGTGGCAGAAGCAGTCTCCCACGCCCACCAGCAACATATCATCCACCGCGATATCAAGCCCACCAATGTGATCCTGAGCAAGGGCGACAACGATGTCGAGATAGCCAGAGTAGTCGATTTCGGTATCGCCAAGGTTCTTCCGTCAGCGAGCCGGGAGACCCGGGATCTGACCCAGACCGGCGAGGTTTTCGGAAGCCCGCATTACATGAGCCCTGAGCAATGTCTTGGTTTCATGCTCGATCAGAGATCAGATATCTATTCTTTCGGATGCCTTATGTACGAGACCCTCAGTGGCGCTCCACCATTTGGAGGGAGCAATCCTATCCAGCTGGTGGTCAAGCATATCCATGACGATGCCCCATCTTTCCCGGCGGAGCTGAAGGGCAACCGCACCATGCAGTCCCTGGAGAGCGTCATCATGCACTGTCTCGAGAAAGAGCAGCAGGCACGCTTCCAGAGTATCGAGGAGCTCAAGCACGATCTGGAGCTTCTCAAAGGAGGCAAATCCTTTCCGAAATATCAGGTCACCAAAAAAGCCAGGCCTACCCTGACCAAACGCCAGACCATTGGGGCCATAGCTCTCACTTTCCTGCTTTTCTTCTACCTGGGCGTGGGGGGCTCGGCTTTCAGTGACAGCGGTCTTGTCCAGAAAGTATTCTCGATCCTGATGATCTGCATCTGCGGAGGTGGCGTCTATGCCTTCCTGCCCGCCGGTGTGAATATACTCAGAAAGATAAAAGGACTGGGCGCACCTCGCCAGTGGTGGCTTGCTCTCATGCAAATATCGATCGGTCTTCTGAGCATAGGTTTCATACCCTATCTTCTCAAAGAGATAATCATGGGCTACGCGCAGCCGCCGCAATGGTATAACACCATATCCGGTTACTCCGCCATAGCCCAGGCATTCTTCACCGTTTTAGCGGTGGTCAGCGCCATCGCCTATTTCCTGCCCAGCCAGGCCAAGAAAGTCCGCTTCCCGATGGTGGCTGTCAACGCAGTCATAATGATGATCTCCGTCATCGCCGCCGTCACCTTCATCTATCCCAGTCAGGTCGCCCGCTTTCCCCAGTGGCTAGGTGATCGATTTCAATTCGGTCCGCGGGATCTCGCCGTGGACTGTTATAAGTTAGCTGCCTGGCTCAACAAAGACAATGAACAGATCATCTACACTACCGGAGCTCTACTGGAGAATCTCGGCAAATTAGAGGAAGCCCGGGATCTTTATGAGAGTGCCCGGAGACCGGAGAGCTTTCAGGATCGCCTGTTCTTTACCTACTTGCACCTCAAAGAATTTGATAAAGCCGAGAAACTCCTTCCTAAGATG
>JAGQHH010000746.1 GCA_020431945.1 Cyanobacteria bacterium HKST-UBA02
TTTGTCTGTGTTTCGATTCGGGTCCGGCTGTTGTTTCCTGCCAGATTTTTTTTCCCTGTCTGGTTTTTGATTGGTATCCATGACTTTCTTTTATCTCTGGCTGTATCTCTGGCTCTTCTAGCTCTTCTAGCTCTGGATCTTCTAGCTCCGGTTTTGTCTCAAGCCTATCAACACTCAGGCTTTCTGGAGAACCACGGTCTCCAGCCGGTCCCCGTCTTTGAGGTGGACGCCATTGGCCCAGGCCTGGGCGTCTGTCCCGGGTTTACCCGGGGGCTGGACCGAAAGCAATTCCAGGCGCTCCCTGCCGTTTTCGCCGCAGGCTACAAGGACGCTGTTTTTGCCTTTCTGAGAATCGAGAATGAGAGTGCCCGGGGGAAGCTGATTGTTTAGCTCCGGATCCTGAACCTCCGGATTCTGAACTTCCGTATTCTGAACTTTCGGAGCAGGGAGCGCTGTGCGGTTTATCTTCAGGACCTGCTGGTTGAAACCGGTAAAGGCGCCGGGCCAGGGGCGAAGACCCCGGACCTGATCGTGGATCTTCCGGGCGCTCTCGCTCCAGTCGATGGCACCCATCTCCTTTTCGAGGAGGGGGGCATAGGTAGAGAGGCTGTCGTCTTGCGGGATTGCCCTGACAGACCCGTCGGCAAGCCCTTTCAGGGTGCGGACCATGAGACCGGCACCGACCCCGGCCATCTCGGTCCCGAGCTCGATGGCGTCCATATCGATGGTGATATCGATTTTCTCTTTGAGGAGCATCGCTCCGGTATCCACGCCCCGATCCGTTTGCATGGAGGTGATACCGGTTTGCTCGAGCCCGCGCAGGATCGCCCAGTTGATCGGGGCAGCCCCCCGGAGCTCAGGCAGAAGCGAGCCGTGCAGGTTGATCACCCCGAAACGGGCCATCTCGAGGACGTTTTTTTTGAGAATCTGACCGAAAGCGACCATGACAAGAACGTCCGGCTTCAGAGCCGCCATGGCTTCTACTGTCTCGGGCGAGGCTCCCAGCTTCTCCGGTTGAAACACTTTGATACCGGCTGCGACGGCAGTCTGCTTCACCGGCGGAGCCTGGACCTTATTGCCTCTTCCCCTGGGCCGGTCGGGCTGGCAGACCGCTGCCACCACCTCGAAAAAAGGATCGTCAATCAGTGCCTTCAATGTAGGCACGGCAAATTCGGGGGTTCCTAGATAAATTACTTTCACGCTTCTACTCGGAAAGGCTGATTTCCACGATCTGGTCGAAATTGATACAGGTCCTGTCGTCGAGCATGATATACATCAGGCGGTTCTGCCCTTCGAAAGCCAGGTTGGTTAGCCTGCCCTCATAAGTGAGATCGCCTGTGGCCACGACCCGGACAGTCTGCCCGACCCATTGTCTCAAATAGACGCGTTTGTCGGTGCTCTGCTGCGTCATCAAACCTCCTCCTTCTCCACCCACCTGAGCAGCGAATTAGAAAAAGCTAGCAGATATCGCGGGATTTTCCAAATCTTCCCACCGCCTCAGTTTGCTACAGGGAGGGTGCTACCTTCCGTAAAGCTCCGGTTTGATCTTCTTGAGTATGGACAGAAGGCGGTCATAGTCCGAACGCATGATCTGAGAGAGTTTTCTGCCGGCTTCCACCAGATAGTCATCGTCTCCCCCCACCACCAGGTGTGCTTCACGAATGGTGGCAGCGATGAGCTCGTCGGCAGGCACCTCCGAGATGCCGGTGAGAAGCCGGAGAAGCTCGAAGTCTTCGGTTATGGACAGCACTTCCTTGCTGCTTGCCGGATAGACGAAGTCATGCACGTCCGGAGGCTGCGGGGGAAGATGCTGAAAAGCGCGTCCAGCAATGGCATGACCGACGATAGCAGCATGCACCTCGGTCTTGAGAAGGGAAAAGATGTGGGGTTGCTCGGTCTGCAATTCGGACCGGGTCATCCCCAGGGCTGACGCGCGATGCACGCTGTCCAGGGGACCGGTGGTGACGTTGTACACAACGGCGATGATATCAAGACCGCTCGACTGAGATTCGACCCTGAGGAAACTGCCGAAACGCGGTTTGGGAGGAAGGTCCGGGGCTTCTTCGGCAATCGGCAAGCACTCTGCTGTAAAACCGGTGATGGTGGCCGATATGACCTCGGCAAGAGGTGTGCTGGAGGACTCGCCGGTATCTGTCTTCTTAGCCATAGAATCGAGAATCAGTCGGTGGGCGGAGTGAGCTGGTTGGGAGTAAAGTTCTCCATTTCGCTCTCCTCGACGCTGCCTTCCACGGACTTGCCCTGACTGACGCTGATAGTGGTCTTTTTGCCGTCTTCGGACATGACTACATTCATCTCGAGATCATTGAGATGTCCGGACATGCTGATCATGCGAGGCATCTTCTCGTTGGAGTCGATGGACCAGCCGCCCTTTTCGAGTGCAGACTGATACCAGTCCCCCACCTGTTCGATGGTGTCGGCGGTGGACAGTGATAGAAAACGGGCTTCCTCGCCTTCCTTGTCATGCGCATCAGTAACGCCGGCCACCGTCGAACCCGGATATATGAAGACTTTCAAGTCATCCGGAATGTTTTCTTCGCCTTCCGAAAAGGTATGAGTCATACCCGCGGACTTGAAAGTGACACTCTTGTCATTACCGCAGCCGGCAAGCATCACAAGGCTAGATAAGGTCAGAGCTCCTGATACCACTAGCAGTGCCAGCCAGCCCTGCCTTCCTGTCGATTTGTTGCTCGAATTTGATCTAGGCACCTGGTCGCATCCCCGCGAAGTAATCTGCGTCCAGATTATTTTACATGTTCCGGGTCGAGCTCGCTGCCCTCTCCGAGCAAGCAAGATTACCCCCTGAGCAATCTTATTGTGAAACTTCAACCGATATCGGTTGAAGATCCGTACTCAAGTCTGCCTGCTTGACGAGTTTGCCGTATTCATCGCCTTTTCCCCGAGCATATTGACACTCAGGACCGTCAACGATATCAAGATAGCTGGAACCAATGGAGCCCACCAGTTCCCGAAGAAGATATCGGCTTCGGTCTGTCTCAGCATTGATCCCCAACTCGGCGTGGAGGGCCCGAGACCGAGACCGAGAAAGCTCAGTCCGGCTTCCATCACGATGGCATCCGATACGAGGAGGGTTGCCTGAATGAAGATCAGTCCCCGGGCATTGGGGATGAGGTGGCGTCTCAGGATCGCGAAAGTGCCGAGCCCCAGGGAGCGTGCTGCTTCGATATATTCTTCGTTGCGTATTGCCGATATCCGGGAGTAGGCTATTCTGGCTGCCTCCAACCAGGAAGTTGCCGCTATGACACTTACCACCGAGACCACAGGCAGAAGTCCCAGGGAGTAATTACTGACTCCCAGCAGTTTTTCGACAAAAGTCGGAAGGTGGTCCGTGAATTCTGGTCTGTTGATCAGGGCTGAAAAAGCCAGAAGGAGAATCAAAGAAGGAACCGAGAGCATTGCATCCACGAGTCGCATCATAAGAGAGCCCACGACTCGTCCTGCCATAGCTCCCAGAGCTCCCCAGACAGTCCCGAAAGAGACCGCAAGCAATGCCGCTGCAAATCCAATTGAAAGAGACGTACGGGAGCCCAGAGCAGCTATTGTGAAAACATCTCTGCCCATACTATCCGTGCCCAGGAGGTGACCCGGGCTCGCTGGTTTCAGATTGATGGCATCGAGATTGACGAGAAGTCCGTCTGGGCTCTGAGAGATCAGGCAACCCACGATGAAAAGAAGGGCTAGAAAGATCGGAATGAGGAAGTAGCGATACATCTGACCCTCACATTTGTCCTTGTTTCAGTGCGATTCCTGGGTCGGAGAGCCCGTCTTTGAGCCGTGGATCGATAAAGACGCTCAAGACGTCGGCCAGCAAATTTGACAGTACCACCATGGTTCCGTAGATAAGAACCAGGCAGGTACTGACCGGATAATTTCTGCCGAAGGTAGCTTCGACAGCGAGTCTTCCCATGCCTGGCCAGCCAAAGATTGTCTCGATCAGTACAGATCCGCCGATCAGGGCTGGTAAGGAAAGAGCCAGCAAGTTGACCACCGGGAGTAGGCAGTTCCTCAAAACATGTACAGTCATTACTCTGGAGTAGGAAGAACCCTTTGCCAGAGCCATGGTCACATAATTGCGAGAAATTTCATCGAGGGCCAGGGTGCGAATAAAAAGAGCGACCTTGGCTCCCCTGGGTAGACCAAGTGCCAGGGCAGGTATAAGGGCAAGGGGAATAAGGGCTTGAAGAGCGCTCTGACCGTCGAGGTCCAGGGCGCAAAAGACAGGAATCGAGTGAAGGGCGGAAACTCCGGTTAAAACGAAAATCGTCACTATGCCGACTAGAAATGCCGGAATCGAATAGAGAACCAGAGAGCCAGCAACCAGAGATTCTTCGAGCCAGCGCAATCGGTCAGTCAGTCTCAGCCAGGCAAGCATGAGACCCCAGGCTGTTCCCATCGAAAAGCTCAAAGTCATCGAAATTGATACAAGAAGAAGCG
>JAGQHH010000747.1 GCA_020431945.1 Cyanobacteria bacterium HKST-UBA02
CCGACAATACGGACAACGCATCTAACAAAGCCTTTTGGACTTTAGCTTTGTTAGGATCATGTTTCCAAAGGTTCCAATCTTGAATAAGTCCTTGGCACCATAGTCGATCAGTGTCGCTGAAGCCATATAGAACCTCTTCCGATGAAATTACTAGATGATCTCGGCGCCCTTCCGTTCTTGATTTGTACACTGGGGAGCGGTCATACTTACCGTCTGGATAAGGCGTTCTAATAGAATCCCAAAGTGCATACTGTCCGTCGGCTGTAGCGTAAATAACGAAGGACAATTTCGAAGGTCCCTCAATTCGTTCGTGAATCCACTCCTCTCTATACGGATCAAAGGAGGAGCTATGAATGGTAGGCTGGTCCTCAGAGTATCTGAGCTCCGCCTGAACTGAGGCTTCTACAGGCTCCTTGTTCTGAAAAACTCTGTAAGGAATCAGTGGTCTCCTTACCCATGTATAGGTAAGAACATACCAAATAAGATCAAGTAAGACAGTCTTCCCAAGACCATTATCTCCGGTAAAAATGTTGAGCCGCGAGCCTAGGTCTTCCAAGCAGAGAGACCAGTCGTGCTGAGGAATATTGTGATCCCAACAAGGACCAACTAGCCTTGTCTTGATCCTCGTCAACATTTCGATTCTCCTGTGCAACTAGTAATGAAAAATTCAGTTGGTGGGCAACATATACCTATGTCAATACCTGCAAAAGATCCACTATTTTCGCCCTTGTTTTATTTACAACGCCAACAAACTGGACAGAAGATAGCACTCGAGTAACTCTTGTAGCTGTCCTCAAAGTTGCGCCCTTATTGAGGGCCGCTAAGATGTTTTTCTCAGTTTCCGGAACATAGTGAACCTCGATTTCTAATCGATCTTCAATTAGATGCTCCAACTCAGCGATTGACAACGTCAGGGGTGTTCTAGATAAAAGCTCCTTTGTATCAGGATCTTCGAATTGTAGTGGATAAAGACTGCCAGTTTGAGAATCTACAGCCATTACGGTGCCCAAACAGTCTCGATATCGTGGCCAACTTTCTGAGTCTACTTGCAGGGGCTCATATCCTTGAATCTCGGACCGTAGCCATGTCCTATCAATTGAATTCATTCTTTCAGAAATCAGCGAATAGATTCTTGACAGTTGTGGGGCAAGATTCGTTGTTGGGTCGACATAATCGCCAATCGATTCGATAATACCTTTCGACCTTCTGCGTGACTGGAACGATTTAGAAATAATCTCGAAAGCGACAGCTGATGCATTTTTAGATGCCGTTTCCTGCCATCCAGCTGAATCTGATTCTGATTTCTTTGATAATTGGTCTGAAATACCACGTATGACAATAGCATAGACATCCTGATTAGCATGCGCAGCGCTTAGCATGCCCCGCCCCTCCATCTCTACTGCGAGAGCATCATTGTATGAGTCCTTGAGAAATCCGCTAAGGGCGGATCTCTGACTAGCAATAACTTTCTCGCCTGCGGCAATAGGACCAACAAATAGAACTGGAGCTGGCTGACTTGCTGTTTCCGGCAATCTTTTAAGCCAGTCATTCGATACCTTGACCGCGTAGGCTCTCTGCACAAGTTTGTATGCCGACTGCGCAACATCGGGTCTTGCCTTAAATTCAGAATCCGTCACCTTGCCGGATTCATAACCATACACCTTGGTACTAGCCACAACATCGCCGAGGTTTACGTCTTTTATTCCGCCAGCAACTCCTACGAAGAAAACGAATGCTGGCTTGAACGACTCGATGGCACGTTCAGTCTCATGACTCGCACTATCGTTACCCGAACCGACTATGCATGTGGCAATCGTCAATTCCTCGAACTTACCGATTTGATAAATCGTGCCCTTCGAATGCTCATACTCAATCAAATCGGTGAGATGTGCTAAAACAGCCGAGAGTTCAACTGGAAGAGCAGTCAGGATCACACAATCAACATTGTCAAGAAGCAATTTCATCTATGTCCAAGAAGTTGGGGAAATTATAAAGGTAGATCTTGACTTTGAATATTG
>JAGQHH010000748.1 GCA_020431945.1 Cyanobacteria bacterium HKST-UBA02
CCGGTGGTGGTGGATTTCGGCATCGCCAGGCACTCTACCGATGCCGAGAGCCGGGACAAACGCCTGACTGCCACGGGTCAGGTGATCGGTAGCCCTCTGTATATGAGCCCCGAGCAGTGCCAGGCCAGGGAGGTCGACGCTCGATCCGATGTTTATTCTCTCGGCTGTGTTCTCTATATGGCGCTCACCGGCGAGCCTCCAGTGGAAGGACGGAACGTCGTCGAGACTCTCAAGAAGCAGTTGACCGAGCCAGCCAGACCTTTCAGGCTCGTGGCTCCCGGGTCCGCCCTTCCGGAAGACCTCGAAGCTTGTGTCTTCAAAGCTATGGAGAAGGAGCAGGAAAAACGCTATCAAACCATGGAAGAATTCTGCCAGGCTCTCTGCGAGTTCGTTCCTGATTTCACCCCCAGGCGCCTGCCTGCCGGTGCTGCCATAGCCGGCGTGTCGTCGCAGTCGAGCACCGCCGCGACTGTTTTTGCCGCTGTGGTTCTTGCCGCTATCTTCGCTGCGATATTCTATATTTCCTCCAGTCGTGATCGACCGGTCCCGGAGCCGTTCGCCGATAGCACTCCAGAGCCGGTTCAAATCGAAGCAAAGACTCAAACCAAGACTCAAGCTGCGGCTTCTGTTCCGGCTCCGACTCTGGCTCCGGTCAGTACGCCTGTCGAGACTCCCGAACAATCTTCTTCTCCGGTTATCGAGTCGCCGCCATCGGCACAGCCATCTCAGCCGGTCTACAGTGTCCCTGCTCCGGAGCACCGTCCGGTGAGTCCAGCGGCATGCACAATCGATCTCGCCGGTCTCAAGGGCGACTGGAACATCGACAGGATGGTCACCAGCGGTACACTATCTACGGTGGCACCGGGGGGCGGCAAGGGTTACGGGACGATTTTCGATATCGTTCTCGAGCATAGCCATCAGGACCTCGAGCAGGCAGCCGGCGACTGTCTCTCGGACTTGAGGCAGAGTCATGCCGTCCGGGCGACGGACCGCCTCCAGCACGCCGGACCGGAGCTCGGGCAAGTCGTTCTATTCCAGGAGATCGAGTATTCCAGCGTTAAGGAGAATGCCTACTCACCGACCGGCAAGAAGACCTATGTCGTCTATTACAGCGACGGAAGCGCTATACACGCACTACAGGTGGTGCGGGGTAGCGCCTCTGATTCGAGAGCCAGAGACCTGGCCCTTCGGCTGGCTAACGCAGTCAAGCCGAATTATCGCTTGCGGAAGTAGGATAGCCAGATAGTAAAGCCCAGCATTGCCAGGGAGATTGCCAGCCAGAGCAGGCTCCAGAGAATGGCAGGCATGCCGAAGAGCTGTTCCATATTGGTGGCATCCGAGAAGATGTGGCGGGCGAATATCGAGGCGGTCATCACCATCGTTATGGAGCGCAGGCTATCCATAGCGGTGTTTATGGCGAGAAACAGCAGAAGCAGATTGGCCATGGAGTCCTTGAGCTTGAGACCGGCATAGATTGTCGCCAGGGAAAGGACCACTCCCCAGATGAGACTCGCCAGAGCCTGAAAGAACATGGGCGAGAGTAAACCGGGGATCATGAAGAAAATTGTCGAGAGCAGCATGAGCGTGCCTACAGCCACCAGGGTCTCCCGGGATCGGTGCTTGAATTGCCCGAAGAAGATGAGCAGGCAGCCGGCTATGGCGGTGCCAAGGTAACCGGCCTGGTAGTGGATGAAGCGGATGCCTCCGATACAACTTGTCAGACCGCCGTGACCCTGACCGTCGGGAACGATGGTCATGCTGGTGACATGTCCGCCGGTAGCCACGCAGGCGATGGCGTGGCTCATTTCATGGATCATGGTGGCAAACTGATTGAGCGGACCGAAGATGAAGTCGGAGAAGGGAAGTTTGGCGATGAAGAGGGTGAAGAGAAAAACCGCCCCGAGGAGGAAGAGATTCGCCCTTCCTGTTTCTTTGATCTCCCCGGTCGAGTTATCGGTCGGCACCAGAGGCTTTTCCTGAGCAGCCATTTCGGCTTCCAGTCTGGCCAGCTTTGCCTCGGTACTCCTGTCCAGCCCGGTTCCTTCCTTCTCGACCCGGAACCGGAGCTTGCCCTCGGCAGTCTTTTTCTTTTCTCCTTTTTTCATTTTCGGTCTATGAGGGAATACCAGATCTGTAGGGAAGCCATGCTCTTAATTGTACCTATGAAGCCCGAGCGCAGACCTCACCTTGAGATGCAGAAGCGGTATTTCGACCAGAGGGTCGATTTCTTTTGCCAGCCCATTCCCGAGTCCATCCAGGAGCGGACCGGACAGATAGTCGCCTCTGCCGGCCTCGAAGCTGATTCCACGGTGCTCGATGTCGGAACGGGTATTGGCGTGCTGATCGGGCACTTTCTTGAAGAAGGCGTGCCGGCAAGCAGGATAGTCGGATGTGATCTGAGCTCCCGAATGCTTGCTCAGGCTAAGCAGAAATATCCCGAGACCTATTTCTGGCTCGGGGATATCGTCGATCTGACCATTCCACTTCCTCCTGACTTCCCGCCAGGTATTAAGAGTTTCAATTTTGTTTTCTTCAATGCTTGTTTCGGGAATATGTTCGATCAAGAAGAGGCCCTGAAGGCGGCCTCCAGATTGACCAGAGGGCGGGGAACCATCGTGATCAGTCATCCTCTCGGAGCCGGTTTTGTCGATTCGCTCCACCAGAGCGAGCCGGAAATCGTGCCGCATTTGCTTCCGAGCCTGGAGGATTATCAGGGTTGGGCAGAGACAGTCGGTTACGAGATCGATCACTATGATGATCGACCCGGATTCTACCTGACCAGGCTGGTTTGCAACCGTTACGACACGGGAGACTGAGGCGATATGAATCAGGATGAGGAAAGAAAACCGCCGCCGAGTCTCGGGTCGACTCCCAGTCAGCCCCAGCGTCCTCAGCTTCAGCGGCAGATACTCAATAACAAACAGCAGATTCTCGGCAACCTGAATCGCAAGTTCACCGGTGAAGAAACCACACGCTGGTTGCAGGCCATGGAGGAGTCCCCCCAGAGTGCCGCTGAGACCATCGTGCCGGGGCGGCTCGTGGAAGAGACTCAAATCTCTACGCCCATGGTACTGGACATCCTTTTCGACAGTATCCAGAGATATTCTTATGAGCTCAATCAGAGTCCTCCGGAACCCGGGCTCATAATCCAGGCCCAGCGTCCCCAGGGCTTTCAGGAGCGCACTAGCTTTTCTGGAAATCAGAAGATCAAGTTCATGCGTGGACATATCACCATGCGGGAATGGTCCATGGTGGTTTATGCCGAAGAAACCAGGATCTCCGTGCATGTGCTTCCCACGGACTTTCTCATGGGCTTTTCTCCGGAGCAGAAGGATTTCCCGCCTTATCTGATCATGGGCCAGGAGCGTGCCCGGGGCGGACATATCTGGAAAATCGAGAGTGAAGTCATCGGTGTCGATGTGCTACCTCAAATCTCCCGCAGGCTTCTTTCGCATCTCGTGAAGGTGGCCAGGCAGGAAGCCGATCCCCAGGACAGATTTACTTTCCGATCGCGCCAGGAATCCGGTGAGGAAGGCGTCGATCGCTCCTTCGAGCAGATACCCGAGAGCGATCCAGGTTTGCATCCCGGAGCGCAGCTCTCCTCGTCCCAGTTGCAAAAGGATTCCAACATGGCCCAGACGCGCTCGCAGATTCTCAAGAACAAAATGGCTGAAGCCGGGCAGCAGGAAGCTGCCAGGCTGGCCAGTCGTCCATCCATGGCTCCGGCTGCGGTGGCACGTCCGCCAGCTCCGGCCGCACCTGCTCCAGCCCCGATGCCTGTCCAGGCTCCCCAGGCACCCCAGGCTTCAGCACCGGTCGGCGAGCCGCCCAACG
>JAGQHH010000001.1 GCA_020431945.1 Cyanobacteria bacterium HKST-UBA02
CAGATCGAATCTGACTCGCCCTCAAGAATCCTGGCTGGTCTCCCTCCAGAACCTGCCGGACGCCTATATCCCTGAGGAGCTCAAGCTCCCCGCCCGCTGGCCCGTCACTCATACGAACACCTACTGGATTCGTATGCATCTGGATCTCAATCCCTACACCCTTCCCGAGAAGGAAGAGGCCGGGGAAAGCGGTCTGATGAAACGGGTTCGCGGACTGCGCTCGAAGGACTGCAAGAACAAGCGCAAGCTCAAGGTGACTGTGACCAACCGCGGACACCGTGCCTGCAGCGAGACGCTCGGAGCCTCGAGCCCCGGCGCCACCAGCCCCAAGGCCACAGACTGACTTTGAGAAGGGAGCCCGGGGGCGGCTCCCTTCTTTTTAGAAAAGATTTCTATTATATTCTATCGTATTTTTCATGACAAAGCGAAAGGAGAACGGCCGCGGATATGAAGCAAGCAGAACCCTGAGGGCATCCACTCACTTCACACCGCGCAGCCAGTTCTGCACTTTCATCCCCAGGTCACGCTCGGAGGCGGTGCAGACACCGAAGTCCACAAGAAGCTCACCGAGGCGTCCGGCGTCTTCGCCCCGGGCGCGTCTTTCAGCCTGATAGTCCAGACATTCCTGCTTGCTCTCGGGCGATATGAATCCCAGAGCCACGAGGATATCGCCTATCATCACCTTCTCATCGAGGACGATAGTGATACCACGTTTTGAAAGAGTCGCCGAGGTTCGCTTGTAGCAACGCTGAACCCCGGCCACCTCTTCGCAGACCTCCCGGTCCACGACTCCGGCTTTCACCAGAGCCTGACCGAAAAGCTGGTTGGAAGACGCGTCTTCGAGGACGTTCTTGATGGTCTGTCTCGTAGCCAATCGGAAGGCTACGAAATAGTCGCCGAGCTTAGAGCCGGCATGAATTCTCGCCATTTCGGGCCTCCTTTCTTTTTTGAGTTTGCAATGATCGGTTCAGCAACCGTACTGACGTCGCGTGGCACAGGCACGACGCTTGCACTGTTGTGTCCGATGTCTTCTTTCGATCCACACAGAGTTTCTCTGAATTCCTGAGGGTCTCATCACCAGCGATCGATACAACGGTCCATGAGAGCATCGCAGGGCGCTTGCCCGCTAGCTTCCATACCGGAGTCAATCTCTGCTCCTGATAGTCCATGAGATGCTTGCGAATACATTTAGCGCTCGCCTGCACTCACACTGCCAGGGTCGGAATCAACCAGCCGGAATCAGGCTAGTTATGCTTTGCTGCGATAGGAGCGCGATTTCTCCATGGCAGCGACGATATAGGTCTGGACAGCCCTGACGGACTCCAGAGAGTAAGCAGCAAGACCAGCGGTCTCGGGCTCGCGGGATTTCGCCGGCTCGAGAATCGCAGTGAGAGCCGCGATTTTCTTGGCGTCGTCGTCGCTTCCCGAAGTGATCGCTTCGATCTCTTTCAGCCAGCCGCCGTAACAGTCGAGCTCGGCCTTGAGAATGTCGCGCGCCTCTTCGAGAAGAAGACGAGCGGTGGCCAGGCTGCGACCGATCTTGGTAGCAGGCATCTTGCTCCAGGGATTGCTTTCGCTCGCCTTTGGAGCTTCGGCTTCGAGACCGGCGACCTCTTCGAGCCGGTTACAAACCAGCCCGAGCTGATCTTCGATCCCGAAATACTGCTTTTTGACCAGACCGAGGTCGCGCAGAATTGCCTCGACCTTCGGATTGTTTTCGCTTTTTGTCGTCATAATGTTGCCTCTGTGTGTTTGGTTCGAGCCGGAGAGCAGTCTCACTCCCTCCTCGATCGCAGCAATCTGTGCCGGATTGCCGTTTGACGCGATCGAAAAGAGATAGGGACCGGACCCCCGGTAAAAACGAAGGAGAAATGAGGGGCAGCGCACTGCCGCCCCTCCTGTGGAACGTTCCGAACGGTTGCCCGTTCAGGCGCTCATCGCCGGTTCGGCGCGCCCGACCCAGAGCTTGAGCGAGCGGAGCGGCACGAACATGTCGCCCTGTTTCACCACCGTGCGCGAAGCGTCGAGCACCCGGAGCCGGTCGCTCATCAGGCGATCGCCTTCGATGATTCGGGCTGCCTCGGCGTACATGGCATCCTTGTCGCTGCTCGAGAATTCGAGCTTCTCGCGGTGGGTACCGCTCTGGACAATGAAGGTGTGATAGCCGCCGCGCTCCGCGTTGATATAGAGTTCGAGCTGTTTCATAGTCAACTCCAAGGTTAACGATTGATTGCACAATGGCTGCCCGCAAGGGCAACCGCCTCTCCTGTCCCTTTCACCGTCAGCAACACCCGCTCCGGCTGAAGCCGGATAAAGAAATTGCTGTGGTTTAGAGATTCAGCGTTCTTTGGGAATTTGCTGCCAGAGAATGATCGAGATGGGAGAGAACTCACTGATATCACTGACCAGATCCTGATTGCATAAGACTGAGCCGCCCTTACTGGTGGAATCACCACCGGTTCAAAGCTAGCTCACGTTCGCGCATCGTCTAATCTTTCCAACAATGGGCCCGCATCCTTATACTGTTGCGCCACGGTTGCCAAGAGATACTCTGCAAGCAGCGCTAGTCAAGGGGTGGATAAACTCGTACACATGGGCGTTTCGGGAAGTTACATTCATGCCTGTTTCGTAATCATGTTACAAGGCCTTAACCCTGAAAAAGCTCATGGAATAAGACTTGATCGAAACGAGCTCTTTTGTAACAGGCCCTTATCACTTTACAACTACTGTTAAGCCTCATTTGGTGACCTTTAGGAGGTCCTGATAACAGTAGAGAACTCCCAATTCAATTCCCTCGTTTCAGGACCCCTGTCTCCACCGCACAAAAGCAATCTGCCGCAACGTTCGACGAGCCGACGCCATTCCGATATTCGGGATGGCG
>JAGQHH010000749.1 GCA_020431945.1 Cyanobacteria bacterium HKST-UBA02
TGGGAACCGAGTTCAGACCGGAGGCAGCCCTGGGAGTACGGAAAGGAGCTGTCATCCTGGAATCTCTCGAGTGCTCTTTCGAGCGGCTGGATAGCGTTGATTTCCGCTATCTAGATTGGAAGGTCAGGTAGATCAGCGGCCGGCTTTCAATCGTTCTTTCAGGCGGGCGATCTGCGCCGGGGGCTCTTTACGCCCGAAAAGCCTGGAGAGGGTCTCTCCGGCTCCTACCAGGACATTACCGGCAAAGAGTCGCGGTCTGTCTTTGAGCATATGGAACCAGTAGCTCAGGCGGAAGCGTAGGGAGCGTTTATAGAGAAGCTTGTAGACCATCTGGTCGAAAGCCCTGAAAACATCTTCGGCGCTGTTCAAAAGACCTTCGCTATCTTTGCGATAGAGAGCCATCCGGCGCCTTACTTCGAAATTGGCGGCGGCCAGCTTATAGAGCTCCACTGATTTGGCGGCGGTGATTTTTCTGTCATAGAGCTCCAGGGCGCGTTTTCTCGCCTCCACTCCATAAGACTTGCGTTTTTCGTCGTTTTCCAGAAGCTCGAGTAGGGCACCGGCAAGCGCTTCCACATCGGCCGGAGGAACGATGCTGCCGGATTCTCCGGAGACTACATACTCTTTCATGCCCCCGGCGGAGGTGCCGACCAGGGCGGTTCCCGAGCTGATCGCCTCCAGGCAGGTGAGGGGCGCGTTGTCGTAGAGAGACGGCAGGACGAAGATATCCGCCGAGCGGAAATATTCCGGCATGCTGGCATGGGGTACGGGCCCCGTGAAAACTGCATACTCGCTGCAGCCGTTGCGAGCCAGCTCGGCTTTCAGCTCTTCCAGGACCGAGCCTCCGTTTCGAGCTGTTTTCGTGTCGTTGCCGATGAAATAGAAACGGATGTTCTTGAAGCGGCTCACTACCTGTGGTATCGCCCTCACGAGCTGATAGACGCCTTTGCGCTCCTCGAGCCTGCCTACGAATATAGCTTTGAGCACGCCGTCCTCGGGTAGAGCCCGGGGACCCTCGGGGCAGAAACGATCGGTATCGATGAGACCCCGAACCACCAGCATCTCATCGGGCTGGAAGCCGACAGCCTGGCTGACATAGTCGCCCAGATCGGCGCTGGGGCTGGTGACGACATCGGCCTCGAGCAGGGTGATACGCTCGATGAGGCTGAGCAGCTGGTGATCGAATGAATCGTCGATGAGATGGAGACGGTCGTCGATGAATTTGAAATGAGGCGTATAGAGCCGGACTACAAGAGGGCATTGTTTGGAGAGAGCAAGAAAGATTCCCTCGCCGAACATCTCGGGGACTTCCACTATATCGAAGCTGTTTGCGTCATTGAGTTCCAGGAATTTGCGGTGCAGGGACCAGAGGGCTTTCATCAGGCTGTGGCTGTAGGGAACTACAGACAGGAGCATCTGGTATTGCTCCAGGGATTCGTCCACAGCGACCCTGTGGACCGGCACTCCCTGATAGTCCTGAATCGAGTCGCTACCGTCTCTGGAGAGGGCGATGACCTCTACGTCCTGACCGATTTCTTTGAGACCCAGGGCGAGGTCGTGCACGAAAGTGCCGATGCCACCCCAGCCGGTGTCCGGGGGAAATTCGCGAGAGATCAAACATATGCGCATGGGCTGATTTTAGGTTAAAGAGCCCGGCGGACCATGGGATCGGTTTCAGTATCGTTACTTGATAAACGGTTTCTAATGGCGGCCATGTAACCACTTCGAAAATGCCCTCAGAGCCGGGACTTCGAATTGACTCGCTCCGATCCTTGAGTTGGTCCTGTTACCTGGTACGATCTTCATGAAGATGAAGGTGTCAGTTGTTTGTATCCGATTAGATCGCATAACATTTACACTTATAATTTGCAGTTTTCTGGTCGCGAGGTCTGGGATGAGTAACAAATCTGAGCTAGTTGAGAAGCATTACGACGGCTGCGCAAGTGACTATCATCTTCAGTACGAAAGAGATTCCTTGAGCGACACTAGCCGACCATATCCGGCTAACTACTTCCGACTTCATCTCCTCCTGAATTCCTTCGTAGAAAGCCAGGTGCAAAAGATCGTAGAAGTTGGTGTGGGTGAAGGAACTCCTCTGTTGACTCTTTCGAAGGCTGGTATGAGTGTTGCAGGGTTCGACATTAGTAAGGAAATGGTTCAGAGGTGTAAGGAAACTCTGGATTCGGGCGGGATCGACTCGACTAACATAATTTGGGGCGATATTCAGGACCCTATAACTTACGCACCGCTAATAAAGAATGGACCATACGATGCCTTGCTTGCTATGGGAGTAATGCCTCATGTGCACAACGATGGATTCGTATTGCAGAATATGAAGGCTTTGGTCAAGCCGGGTGGACGCGTTTTCGTTGAGTTTAGAAACAAGCTGTTTTCGCTCTTTACTTTCAATCGTTATACCTACGAATTCATCGTTGATGACCTCTTGGGCACCGTGCATCCAAAGCTCAAGGACGCTGTTAAGAGAGATCTTGAGCCCCGGCTCGAAATGAGTAAGCCTTCTCCGCGATTAGTCGAAGAAGGGAAATCAGATATTCCAGGCTATGACGCAATTCTGTCGAAGTTTCATAACCCATTTGAGGTATTGGAGCTTTTTGCAGATACTGGTTTCGTTGATTGTAGGTTGCTTTGGTATCACTATCACCCTGCTATGCCCTATCTTTCCGAACATGACGAGGAGCTGTTCCGTGAGCAGGCCTTGAAGCTCGAGCATGAAGCGTCCGGATGGAAAGGTTACTTCCTTTGCTCAGCTTTCGTTGTTGAAGCAACCAAGCCAACTGACCAATGAACTTCGATAAAGATTCAGTCGGCGATGCCATTCACGATTTAGCAAAACGTTTGTGGCCGATAAACAGAAGTATCACAGGGGATGGTGTACGTGAGACCCTTGGTGTCATTAATGAGCATTTGCCCACTCTTTCGAGAGTCGAGGTACCATCAGGAACACCCGCTTTCGATTGGACAGTGCCGAAAGAATGGCGAGTTCGCGAAGCATGGATAATCACGCCGGAAGGTCGGAAGATCTGCAATTTTTCTGAAAACAATCTCCACCTGGTTGGCTACAGCACACCAGTCCATAAGAGAGTCTCGTTAGATGAACTCAATGAGCACCTTTTTTCTTTACCTGATCAACCAGACGCTATTCCATATATAACGTCCTATTACAAGGAAAGATGGGGCTTTTGTATTTCAGAGCATGATCGAGCCCAGCTAGTGCAAGGAGATTACGAGGTACTAGTCGATTCCGAGCTGTTTCAAGGATCACTTACCTACGGTGAACTCATCATTAAAGGTAGGCTTGATCGTGAAGTTCTGATCTCCACGTACGTATGTCATCCTTCTATGGCTAACAACGAGCTGTCTGGGCCCTGTGTCACTACGTTCCTTGCAAAATGGCTTTTGTCTCTCGATGACTTGAAGAATTCCTATCGCATTGTATTTATCCCAGAGACAATTGGCTCCATTGTCTATCTAAGCCGAAATTTTGAACATTTGAAACAGCACGTTTATGCAGGTTTCAATGTTACTTGCGTTGGGGACGATAGGGAGTATTCATTTTTGCCGAGCAGGAGAGGCAATACCGAAAGCGACATCGTAGCTAGACATGTGTTGTCCGGAATTGATTCAAACTACAAGCGTTATCAATGGAAAGATCGGGGTAGCGATGAACGCCAGTACTGCGCCCCTCTTGTTGACTTGCCGATCGCTTCAATCATGAGAAGCAAGTATGCCCAGTATCCTGAGTATCACACTTCCCTTGATGATTTAGAGTCAGTAGTGACGCCCGCGGGTCTCGCGGGGGCATTTAATGCTTTAAGACTTGCTTTGGAGGCCCTTGAAAGGAACTGCTTTCCAGTGGTTACGGTGCTGGGCGAGCCTCAATTGGGGAGAAGAGGCTTATATCCTACGCTTTCAACAAAGTCAACCAGGTCGCAGGTTCAGCTGATGATGGACCTGATAACTTGGTCTGATGGAGAAAAATCACTGCTTGAAATTGCTGAGCTTTGCGGTGCTCGAATCTGGGAGCTATATTCACTTCTTGATTCGCTCGTAAGCCATGATTTGATAAGACTAAACGATGTACCAGCATGATTCGAGTCTTTGGCTTGCTGTAGAAGGTCCAAACGCTCCAACTTAGGATTCTTGAAATCCTATCAAGTTTCTCATGAAGTGTGAGGAGCCAGCTGATAGGATTCGCGTGTCGTTACGGTGTGGGCGGAATATCACTCAGCGTTGTGAGGTTGGCATAATGAGTTCGGTGGCTCAAAAGGCTGCATTGATTAAGCAATGCTTAGATGGCTTTAAAGTTTTCGAGGCTACTGGGGCTACTCCAGAACAAGCTTATTTAGCCATGCGTCAGCTCTATGTGCAGACAGATGGCTGGTTCAATGACATATTTCAACTTGTCTATGGTATGAGACATCGTCGAGGAGCGATACCCCCATTGACCGCGAGCATTTTCGGGACGATCGATAACGGGGCGATTGAAGACGCCGTTGATGCAATAAAGCGAGACGGCTACTTCGTATTTCCTGAAAAAGTACCGGTCTCAATACTTGAGTCCATATATGGTTATTCGTTGACCATCCCCGCCTCCATGGAAGGCGAAGCCTATCAGAATGTAGAGAACAAAGGTTATTTCAACGAAGCTAATCCTGTCGCAGCAATTTATCGATTCTCCCAAGAAGACACCATTAATCATTCTGTTCTTCAGCAGATTATGGCTGACCCTGTGCTTCTGGAGATTGCCTCTAGATACTTCAATTCGCAAGCATCCTACTGCAATGTCCATATGTGGTGGACAACACCCTACGGCTGCGAAACACCGAATCCGCGTCTTGCTCAGCAGTATCACTTCGATATGGACCGGTTTAAGTTCCTCAATTTCTTTCTTTATGTGACTGACGTAGGTCCAGAAGACGGTCCTCACTGTTTCATTCGAGGTTCACACAGGCGCAAGCCTGTCCGATTTCTTCAGGACCGTCGTTTTACCGACGAGGAGGTCGCGGAGCACTATAGTCCCGAGGACCATATTGAGATTAATGGGCCGAGAGGGACCATTATGGCTGTAGATGGGCGTGGCCTTCATAAAGCCAAAATGCCAACGCGAGGAAATCGCCTTATGTTTCTCTCTAGTATGTCAAGCTCGCTTTTCGGGCAGACTTATCCGCGAGTCGATTTGAAGGTGAAGAGTGATGCGATGAGAGCGGCAGTCGCCAGCGATCCGCGTATTACATGCGCTTACGATGTCAGCGAGGCTAACGAGAAAGTTCTTGCCAGCGTCTAAGGGCTTGATCCAGATGTCAGCCAACTATTAGATAGATCATTAGAATGAGGGAGTGGAAATGACCACGAGTATCGTCAACAAAGCAGCATCGCTCAGCCGGATCATCAAATTGATACCCGGTATTTATGACAGGCTAAATCGGATAGAGACCAGGCTGGATTCAGTGGCCAACAAAGTGGGTGCCGTTGAGCGACCTTTTGATGAGCGAGAGACCATGGAGACCCTGGGTCAGCAAGGCGAGCTCGGTCTGGCTCTCACTCCCGCCAATGTCGAGGCGATTCGAGAAGAGCTCATCGAGCTCATTAAAGTACATCCCGAGCAGGTGGCCCGCATCGATACAGTGCGCCGCGCCCTCGCCCTGGGTCGATTCAATGCCTGTGCCGACAAGCTCAGCCGCATATGCGAAGCCGATCCCGAGAAAGTCCATCCCGGCAGTCTCGATTACAATCTCTGGGAGCTCAAGAAAAACAATTTCGTGGTGATTGAGAGACCCAGCCGGCTCCTCTTCCCGCTCCTCGCCATCGATCGTGTTTATCTCAACCGCGCTAATTTGAGGGTGCTCATCATCGGACCTCGGACCGAGATGGAAAACATCCAGTATGTCTCTTATGGATTCGATCCAAAGAACATCCGCTCGGTCGATCTTTTCTCCTATTCGGATACCATCGACGTGGGAGACATGCATGACCTGCCCTATGCCGATGGTGAGTTCGATATCATCGTATGCGGCTGGGTGATCTCTTATTCTGACGAGAATAAAGTCGCCGCGAAAGAGATGCTCAGAGTCTGCAAGCCCGGCGGTCTTCTCGCCGTGTCTCTCGACTATCGCTCTTATATCCGCTATACAGAAGGCGAAAACCGGGTAGAGAAGCAGTGCGAGAGCACCGATGATGTCCTGGAGCTCTTCGGCGATCAGGCAGGCAAGACCTATTTCCGCAACGATCCGGATCCTGCCTATCCGGTATCCAAGCTCAGAGAGCCCAGCGGCAATATCATCGTATTCGAGCGCAAGTAATCAGGCTTGCCCTGTATAAACTTGAAAGCTGTGTCCATCAGGACCCAGCTTTTTAATTGGAGTAGGTCCGCGAATTCCTAGACCACGTCTGCGAAGCTTCTCTTCATCTTGTGGAAGAGATAATAGCCGCCCAGGAAAGTGACCAGGGAAATACTGGTGTAACAGAGATACATCAGGGGATCCATCCATTTGCCTTCGAGCATGAGATGCCGGTAGTCGAGAATAATCCCGGCCATGGGATTGATCCAGAGGGTGAACTTGAGAAAGTCCGGAAGCATTTCAGCAGGATAGATAATCGGTGTTGCGTACATCCATGCGGAAAGCGCCAGGGCGATGAAGTGCTGGATGTCCCTCAGAAATACTCCCAGGGCCGAGAGGAGCCAGCAGAGACCGGCGGTGAACATGAACTGAGAGATGAAGACCAGGGGCACGAGAATCATCGTGATGTGCAGCTTATGTGTCATCAAAAGGATGAAGATTACGAGCAGACCCAGGGCTATCGCACAGCTCAGGAACGAGGAGATGGCCACCATCAGGGGCAGGAGCTCCAGGGGGAATACCACTCTTTTCACCAGGTTGGGCTCGTCCAGGATCTTCTTGGAGGCCATGGAAAGCGCTTCACCGGTGGCGGTCCAGGGGAGGTATCCGGCCATGAGATACATGGCGAAATCACCGACATTGCCGGTGGAAGTGAAACGGACTTTAAGGATGATACTGAACAAAAATGTGTAAAGGATCATATGACCCAGGGGATTGAGAAAAGGCCACAGGGCTCCGAGCATTGAGCCTTTGTAGCGCCCGATGAAGTCTCTCTGGACCATCAGCCGGAGCAGGCTGAGTTTGCTTCTGAGCGCCAGGAGGCTTGCCAGGGCGGAATATTCTTGCTCGGCGACCACTGCGTCTACTTTGTGGACTTCGAGTTCTTGAATTTTCGGCTCTTTTAATGCGGTGGTCATAAAGCTTCCTGTATATCCCTGGTAGATCCTAAGGGGTAAACTGTTTTCTTTCTATCTTTTTTCGTTAACCTTTTACTGAGGCTCGAAAGTCGCCTTGCAAAGAGATGGCGCTGACGGTAGAATCAAGCGTTCTAAACTTTTATATGGTACCCAGCGTG
>JAGQHH010000005.1 GCA_020431945.1 Cyanobacteria bacterium HKST-UBA02
GCTCGAGCTCGCCGTCTTCCAGCTCCAGCTGGCCGGACTCTTGTTTGACAGCGTCTTTAAGGATCTCGGAAGCTCTGGGCAGATTGATACGATTGGACCAGAGCATGGACTGGAGGCGAAGCGACAGGCTGAGCAGGTCTTTCGATAGAATACCCCGGTCCATGAGGTGCTCGCCGAGCAGCTTGCCGTTCTTGCTGGCTTCTTTCGCTTCCCTGGACATCTGCTCGTCGTCGGCTACCCCTGCCACCACCAGCAGTTCGCCGAGCTTCACCCGGACGCTGTTGGCCGGTTGCAAATTGGTGGCGGTCTCGTCTGCCGAACTCGCTTTCATGAGCCGGGCTATTACTTTCGTCCTGTCTACGAAGCCGGCTCTCAGTTCGCGCTGGAGAGCCAGGCTGATACGGAGATAGTCGTCGGTGATCCGGTTCATCAGGATGAAGACCTGACCGAGAGGTAGCCCGCTGTTGTCCGAGATTGCCAGACCGAGGTCGAGTTGCTTGTCGTCGATCCGTTTGGCTTCGGTGAGCAGCTCGCCCAGGCGCGAGCCTCTGGTGGCGGTGGCATCGACACCCAGCGAGATCAGGGCATCGGCGAAGCTCCAGTTCTGCTGCTGGACGATTGCGATAGCTTTGTGAGCCTGGCCGACCTCGATAAGATGATCCCGCAGCATGGATTGGGCTTCCACTACACTGCGCACGATTACTTCCGAAACATAGTCGAGCATCACCAGGGTGCGACCCAGGGGAAGAGTCGTGAAAGCCGAGAGCCGAGCCGCTCTCTCCACGGCTGTGGTGGTAGTCACCCCGAAGCTGACCAGGAGCTGTCCCAGTCTGTAATCCGATTCGCTCAGTCCCTTTTGAATCCCGTTTTGCACTTTAGATCCTCGATTGAGTTTTGATATCGAAAGGTGAGGAATGCCGGGCGTGATGCCGGATCCGGCAGAGCAGCTTCACCAACTCGGTGAGTGCCGGAGCATTCCTTTGTATATCAACGGATTCCAGGGGGAGATTCTACTGAATCAGGTTTGGCTAATAATGAACATATACTAACGGCGGGCCTGGTCCTTGCCTTCGTCATTTTCTTCCGGCTTTCCGGCCCGGTCCTCTTCTCCGAGCAGGTCGCAGGGCTCAAGCGCAGTGCCTGAGGGCGGCGGCCGGAAGATAAAGAGAAGCTTCAGCGCTCTTTGAAAGAGCACCAGGAGATAAGCTTTAATCGACTTCATGGGCTTCATCATTGTATAAAAAGTATATGAGCCCACGATTCAAAGACAAGACTCGAAACCTCATACTCATTTTTCTCTTTCGGGTAATCCCGATCATACTTTTCATCGTCACCCTGCTGCTCGTGCTCCTGAGCCAGGGAACAAAATACCTGTTCGGTCCTTCCTAATAACTGTCGTATCCGGATAGCACAGGTAACAGTAAAAGGCTTATGGCCTCTAGAAAGTTTGAGTCAATCAATGGAAGCACCACAATCGGTATCTTATCAGACGCTCCTCGCGTATCTGGAGGATCGGCTCTGGATCGATGCGGAGCCGGAGGAGTACGCGTATCTGGTGGATCTGGTGGACGATCTCTATTCCCGGGTCGTGGCAGCCGAAGCCGCCATGTTTTCGGGTAGTTTAAGGGCGGGTAGCTGGCAGGACGGCCCGGCCTACCATCAGGGGAGATTTTGAAATAAAATCTTGGGATGGTAGACCATCGAATCTCCTTTCCCACCGCTGACTATTGTGTGACTTTTCCCAGGCAGTTTCTCTGGGGAGCTGCCACGGCTTCTTATCAAATCGAGGGAGCCTGGGATCGGGACGGCAAGGGCGAATCGATCTGGGATCGTTTCAGCCATACACCTGGAATGATAAGGGACGGGGACACCGGCGACAGGGCCTGCGATCACTACGATCGTATGGAAGAAGATGTGAAAATCATGAGACAACTCGGTCTCAAGGCTTATCGATTTTCCATCTCCTGGCCCCGTGTCATACCCGGAGGTTCCGGCCCGGTCAATCTCAAGGGTCTCGACTTCTACGATCGTCTCGTGGACAGACTGCTCGAAGCAGACATCGAGCCCTTCGTCACTCTCTATCACTGGGACCTGCCCCAGCGGCTCCAGGATATCGGAGGCTGGGTCAATCAAGATATCGCTGCTCATTTCGCCGACTACACCGCTGTGGTGGCACGCCGCCTCGGGGATCGAGTGAGCAACTGGATCACCATCAACGAGCCCTGGTGTATTTCGCATTATGGTCATCGCACCGGCGAGCATGCTCCCGGTCTCAAAGACAGACGGATTGCACTGATGGTGGCTCACAACCTTCTTGTCGCTCACGGTCGCGCTACCAGGACCCTGAGGGAGAACAATCCTCTCGCTCAAGTAGGGATCGCACTCTGGATGAGACATTTCGAGCCAGCCGACAGGAGCCCTGAGGCGGCTGCCATGGCCCGCAGAAAGTGGGAAGAGGAGGTGGCGTGGTTTCTAGATCCTCTCTTCAAGGGACATTATCCGCCCGATGCCTGGGCGAATTTCGGTGCTGACGTTCCGGAGGTGAGACCCATGGACATGGCGACCATCTGCCAGAACCTGGATTTTCTCGGGATCAACTATTACACCCGGGCAGTGATCTCGAAAGCAGGCGAAGAAGTTCGCCAGAACAAGTCGGTCTATACCGAGATGGACTGGGAAGTAAGCCCGGAGTCTCTGAAAGATCTTTTGCTGCGCATATCCGATGAATATCATTTGCCGCCTATATATATCACCGAAAATGGTGCTGCCTTCGAAGATCGAGTGGCAAAGGACGGCACCATATCCGATGAGTCCAGGCGGCTCTATCTCAAGGAGCATCTCCTCAATCTGCGCATCGCCATGGAGCACGGCACCAGGCTCAAAGGTTATTTCGCCTGGTCCCTGCTCGACAACTTCGAATGGGCTCAAGGTTACTCGAAACGCTTCGGCATAGTCCGGGTGGATTACAAGAGCCAGAAGAGGACCATCAAAGACAGCGGCAACTGGTACGCAGAAGTCGCTCGCAATAATGGCTTCGCTGCTGAAAAGGCTGAGTACGAGCGGGTTGCTACCGCCGGTTCTGCTATATGATTAGCCCCCTGCAATATTTGAGAAATCTCAGAGAAGCCCGGGAGAAGTTAAACATTCCTGAATGGCCAATGAAAACCGGTCTTTAAGCTCATATACTTGTCTTCGTCCCGGACTTGACAGCTTTGGGCTGAAGTTCCGGCGTCCTAAACTGGGAAACCCCTTGGTCTCAATCCCCAAGCTGGTGCGTAATGTCCAATCTTCAAACTTCGCTTTCTTATTTCATCGATATCCAGAAAGGCGAGCGTCTCAAAACCGGGCTGCTCTTTCTGTGGTTCTTCCTTTTTATCTGTGTTTACTATGTTTTGCGTCCGGTCCGCAGAGGGCTGGTTCTTGACGGTCTCGGCAACGAGAACATGCCTTACATCTATATCGGCACGGCCCTGGTCACCGGGGTAGTGGTCTATATCTATGCCAAGTTCGCCCACCTGCCCAGAAAGCCGCTGATCTCCAGTATCTACGGGATATTCATCGTCAACCTCCTGGCCTGGTGGTATCTCTTCCAGAATCCCACCGGTCTCACTTCGGGCATCTTCTGGGTCTGGCTCGATGTCTTCTCGATCATGGGCGTCACCCTTTTCTGGATGTATGCCAATGATGTTTTCGACTCGAGCAGCGCCAAGCGTCTTTTCGGGATCATCGCCGGCGGAGGCGGTCTCGGCGCCGTCCTCGGCAGCTCGATCACTGCCGGTCTGGTGCAGTCCATGGGCTCCATCAATATGCTCCTGGTGGCTGCCGGTCTGGTGGCTCTCACCCTGGGGATCTTTCTTCTAATCGAAAAGCTCAATGTCAAGAACGAGGTCAAGAAAGCTGCGGGCAAGAGCGACGACAAATACGCCCTCAACAACGTCAAAAGCGTTTTCGCCGAGATCTTCGGTAATCGTTTCCTGCTCTTTCTGACCCTGGTAGTTTGTTTCGAGCGTATTACTCCTGACCTGATCCAGTATCTTTATCACGAGGTGCTCAACACCATGGCCACCGGCAGCGACGCCATCGCCGCCATCGATGCCAACCTCGAGAGATGGAGAGGAATCGCCGAGTTCGGTGTGGAGATCTTCCTGGTGGCTGCAGTGATGCGCCGCTTCGGGACCGGTTTTTCTCTGGCTTCCTCCGGTCTGGCTATTGCGGGCAGCCTTCTCTGCTTCGCGATTTTCGCCAATCCGCTTATCGTGGTGGCGATTTTCCATGCCGACGAATCGATCCGGCATTCCTGGTTCAAAGCTGCTAAAGAGCTTACTTACACAGTGCAGAGCCGGGAGATTCTCTACCGGGTCAAGCCGATCATCGAGATGTTCTTCTATCGCTTCTCCCGCGGTATAGCCGGGGTGATCATCTTCCTGGTGGTGAGCGTCTTCGGTCTGGGCACTCCGGGAATTCTGGCGGTGGGCAGTATCGCCGGTCTGGCCTGGGCTTATTTCGGCTGGCAGCTCCACAGCGAATTCCGCCGCCTGGAGGTGAAGGCTCAGATCGATCGTGCTTTCGCCGACGGTCAGGAGGCTACTGTTTCTGCTTCCAGCTCGAAAGAGAAGCTCTCGGTCTGACAGATGCTCTCCGGGTCAGGCTAAAATGGGCCTGTCATGGAAATCAGCAAAAAGCACATCACTTCGCCTGATCGCTGCGGCTATCTTCCGGATCGCAAGTGGAGTCTCGAGTACAATTTCGTAACGGCTCTGAGCCCTGATGAATATCAGGCTCTCATTGAAAGAGGCTGGCGCAAATACGGACACGCTCTATTCCGGCCGGTCTGCCAGAACTGTCGCGAGTGCAGACCGGTGCGGGTCCTCTGCCGAAATTTCGAGCCCAGCCGCAGCCAGAAGCGAACCCTGGAGAAGAATCGGGACATCGAGATAGTGGTCTCGGAGGCAGCCCCGGACCGTGAGATCTTCGAGCTCTATGTCAGGCATCATGAAAGCCGATCGGCTATGGTGGGCTGGCCGGAGCCTGATTTCCTGGGCTCTATGTCGCACCTGTCGACCATGGTGGACAATCCATTCCCCATCGAGCAATGGTGTCATTTTCTCGAAGGCGGGCTGGTCGGTACCTGCTATGTGGATCCTTTACCAGCCGGGCTTTCGGCGGTCTATTCGTTCTATGATCCCGACCTTCCGGAGCGCTCCCTGGGGACCTGGATGATTCTTTCTCTGATCGAGCGCTGCCGCAGCCTCGGTCTCCCTTATCTCTATCTAGGTTATTACGTCGAAGGCTGCCGCTCCATGAGCTATAAAAAGAAATTTCTCCCCCAGGAGATCCAGGATGTCGAGGGCAACTGGCAGGTATTCTCCAGGTGATTTCCTCCTGAAATCCGTCCGGAGAATGGTTCAAAATCATTCAAGCAGATGATAAAGAGCCGTCCCGGGATGATCGAGAATTGGTCTTATGAGTTTTATCGAGGATCAGCCATGAAAACATACGATGCCGGTGACACATTGCCCGATGAATACAAGAAGGCTCTAATCGACCTGCTTGCCTTTCAAGCGGACTCCGAGTTCGCCGGGGGGCAGCGCGTGGCTGAAAACATGAAATACGCGACCAGACCCGAGGAAGCTTACAGGCTCGCTAAAAAGCACATGGAAGAGATCGGGCACGGCTGGTACTGCTATGCCATCCTCGAGCCCCTGGGTATCGACGTGAATTCCCGGGTTCAACATCTGGTCGAGAACCCGGACAATCCGGACCCCTCGAAAGTGCGAGTGATAAACGGCTTCCGCAAAGAGAACTGGTCTTTGATGTTCGATAGCTGGGCCGATGTCGCCATGTTCTCCACGGTGGTAACACCGGCTGCGGTGGCGTTCCTCGGACAGTACAGAGAGTCCTCCTATATTCCCTGGCGCAAGGTGTCCGAGCGGATCTGGCAGGAGGAGAAAGGCCACCTGGCATTCGGTGTCTGGGCCGCGCGCCGGGTCATCGAGTTCGAAGGCGATGAAGGAAGGGCCAAACTCCAGGCAGCAATCGAGAAATTCATGAAGATGGGTCTCGGCTTCCCGGGACGTCCGGATGACGAGAGCGAGCACTTCGGAAAATATTTCGAGTACGGTCTCAAGGTGAAGTCCGCCCAGCAGATTCAGGACGAGTATATGGAGATCGTCAGCGAGCGTCTCAACGAGCTGGAGCTCGAGATTCCCAAAAATGTCGAGCCGGACTATGACATGCGCTTCG
>JAGQHH010000750.1 GCA_020431945.1 Cyanobacteria bacterium HKST-UBA02
GCCGATGGCGTAGGCGCCCACGCCGTGGTGATTGAAAACATAGAAAACCAGAGCCAGAAGGATGCCTATCAGAATTCCTACTACAGCGAATATATAGGAATAGCCAGCGACAGCCATCAGCAGGCTCTTGAGGAAATAGAATTGCGGTCGCTTTTCCAGGTCGACGGCAGCTCTCTGCGAAATCTCTTCGAGCTGTGCATCGGAAGGAATGAGAACCGAGAAGAATTTCTCAATTCTTTCCGCCAGTGGATTAGTCGAGCTTACGGTAGCCATGAGAATCTCATACCCCGGGAAGGCTCGAGAAGCACGCAGACACATCTCATTGGCTATAATGCCAGTCATGATTGATTGTGTGATTGTCGATATAGATGGAACCCTTGCCGACTGCGAGCATCGCCGGGTTCATATAACCAGGGAGCCCAAGAACTGGGGCAAATTTCTTTCGCCTTCTCTTGTTAAAAAGGACCCGCTTATCGAGCCGGTGTCCCGGGTAGTCCGCAATCTCAGTCTCAACGAGACCATCATTTATGCCTCCGGACGTACCGAGAGCCTGCGACCGGTGACGGTGGCCTGGCTCGAGCGTCACGGACTCTGGATGGAGCCGCATGCTTTGTATATGAGGCAGAAGAATGATTACAGGAGCGACACTATAGTCAAGCAAGAAATCCTCGCCGCCATTCGTAGCGACGGCTATGAGCCCTGGCTGGTCATCGACGACCGCGATTCGGTGGTCTCGATGTGGCGCGGGCAGGGGCTTACTTGCTTCCAGGTGGATGACGGGGATTTTTAAGGCGATTTCCCGGTCAGGCCGTCTCGGCATTCTTCTTGACATAGGCCAGCCGCTGGTCTATGTCCCTTTCAGCCTCTGCTTTCAAGAAAGACTCTTTGAAAGGAATCGGGATGGAGATATCCAGGGACGACTCCACCTCTACCCGGGTGCTGCCGTTCCCGGCGTCGAATAGCTGCCAGGAGCCCTGGAAGACCGAGAGTTTGTCCGATTCCACCAGGCTGAATTCGATACGGCTGTCGGAGGTGGGGGTCTCGTTATAGACAACCCGGGAATTGCCGACAATGGGCGGTCCCTGGAAGACTTCTTCCACCACCGAATTCTCCGGGGTGCTCGAAAGGACTTTTCGTTTCTTGGGATCGCTTTCCTTATAGCTCATGATTACCTTGAAAACGGTTTCCATGGGCGCTTGTATCGTAAGCGAACGTTTGATCATGGGACTGGCTCCCGCACAGCAAAGTCTGGGTCGAAACGAGGACTTATAGTAGCGCAATCCATGCCTTCTAACAAGCACTGGACTTGACATTGGGCGCTTGCTGCTCTTCCCGGATTAGTTTCGACGGGAGAAGGGAAAATAGATGGCTGTCGGCTAGTTTCCTGGGAGGAGGACCGCCCTTATGACCGAGAAGAACCGCAAAGAAATGGAGCGGCAGGCGATTCAACGCCAGGAGCGAGAACGAGAAGAGCGTCGCCGCAAAGAAGAGATGGAAAGACGCCGCCGGGAAGAAGAGCAGAACCGTTTCCGGATGCAGCAGATCGCTATCGACAAGCAGAAAGAGAAGCAGAAAGAAGAAGAGATTCGAATCTCCAGGCTGAACGATGCTCATCTCGACGAGCTGGAGCGCAAGCAGAGAGAGCAGTCTCAGTCTCAGACCTGAGTTTCGTAAATCAATTGCTCGAAATTCTGGCTTCGAGCCAGTCGCAGAGTATTGTCTCGATTTCGGCATCCACCTCGGCGCTCTGAAGAATCAGGTGTCCGCAGCCTTTACATGGGTGGATGGTGATATTGTCGCTTTCGAGACTTTCAACGAAGCGCTTTATCGAAGAGCTCTTGCAGACACAGTCCTGTTTGCCCCTCAAGATCAGGACGGGGATTCGCTCCGGTATCGCTTGTGGTGTCATTGATCCGACGATGCGCACCGAGTCGATGAGCTCTAGAACATCCAGAGACTTTCGAGAAAGCGGGTCGTCCAGGTAGGTGTTGAGATTCTCCGGCTCTTTGCTGAGGAATCTTCGGGCAAAAGGCGTCAGATTGATCTGCTTTCCCGGAGAAAGACCTGTCGATACCAGCTCGGTGAATGCATGGGGAATCAGGGGAATGGACATCATTCGCGGTCTCTGGCACGGACTCGAGAGGACCAGCCCGGAGATCAGCTCCGGACGCGTGCAAACCAGGCGTCGGGCCAGGTGGGCGCCGAGGCTCTCGCCGATGCAGAATCTCGGGGTGGCGGGATAGAGCCCGCTGAAATGCTCGAGTATCGCCTGAGCATCGAGAAGGCTTTCTCTGTAGTCGATTCCGTGCCTTTCATCACTTTCGCCATAGTGCCAGCGCCCGAATCCCCTCAGATCGGGAGCCACCACCAGGGAGCCGCGTCCGGATAGCCTGTCTGCCACGTGATCGAAGGATCCGCCGTGCATCATCAACCCGTGGAACAAGAGGGTTACGGAGCGGGGAGGCTCATCCTCGAAAGTGGAGTCCTGCCAGAGATAGGCGTGGATTTTGCGGTCGGCTAGCGCCAGAGTCTTTTCCGATCGTCTCGAGGTCATGGTTACCTTCGGCTTCCCGGGGGGTTACCATTTATAATAGCCTGTAGCGGAACAGCGGCAAGGAGTCGGCTTGCGATGCGCTTGCTCGAGCATGGCCGGATAGACAGTCAGGATGGCGGCCGGGACGGCGATGACAGCCGTCATATGCGCTATCGTTCCACTTCGAGATATCGTTTCAATGTCCTCGATCTGCTCAATCTTTTCGGTCAGAAGGCGCTCATGTATCACATGTTCGCCGATCTGGACATGACGAGAATCAGAGCATACCGGGAGCAGGCGAAGCTCGAGGGCAAACGAATCACGATTACTGCGTTCCTGCTCAAGGCTATCTCCATCGCCCAGGTCGAGCATCCGGTGAGCCGGACTTTCTTCCTGCCTCCACTTCGAGCTGTAACTTATAACAATATCGTCGGGGGATTCACTGTCGAGCGCATGATCGAAGGATCTCCGGCGGTATTTTTCGGAGAGATAGAAAGACCCCATGAGAAGTCACTGGAGGAAATCGCCAGGAGTATCGAGGAGTTCGCCGAGGACCCGATCGAGTCTGTTCCGAAGCTGAAAGTCCAGAAGCTCTTCGCCGAGATGCCTGTGCCTCTCAGGCAGCTAGTCTGGCATATGGGCGAGTGGTTTCCGGCATTGCGAGTCAAATGCATGGGAGCCACATTCGGTCTCAGCTCTCTGGGTGCTCTCGGGATCGACTCGGTGTGCGGACCGAGCGTGTGTACCTGTGTATTCGGAATCGGCCAGCTTGTCGAGCAGGTGGTGGCGAAAGACGGAGCGTTACTCGTGAAGCCCCTGATGACGGTAGCCCTGAGCTTCGATCAGAGAGTGATGAGCTCGTACCAGGCGGCCCGGTTTTTCGAGC
>JAGQHH010000751.1 GCA_020431945.1 Cyanobacteria bacterium HKST-UBA02
AATCCGATCCAATGGTGATGAGCGAGAGCAAGAGCGAAAAAGCGATTGCCAAGGTCGATCCGAAAAATCTCACCCGTCTCGATTTCAGGGTCGAAGGCAGTTCCTGCGCTTCCTGCCTGGGCCGGATTCGCAAGCGAATCATGAAGGAGAAAGGTGTAGTGGAGTGCGCCATAGCGGTGAAAAAGCCGTTCGGATGCGCGGTCATCTATGATTCATCGAAGACCAACAGGAATGAGATTCTCGAAAAGGGCAAAGGAGATGAGAAGGATGTGAAAATCCTCGACATCACAGAAGAGCACATCGACAAGATGCCCTTTATTCTGGTGCCCAAATTCAACCAGTTGCGATAGGTCAGGTAGGCAAGACCCCTACCACCGGCTCGGTGGCTGTGGCCGCGAAGTCCTGGGATGAGACGCCGACAAAGGGAACCTGAACAGGGAAGGTGAAGGTCACCTGGGTCTGCACGGTGACCGTCGAGCCTGCGTTGTAGCTGGTTATGTTAGCCGAGACATTGCTCAGAACAGGTGAGTTGAAACTGGCGACTATGCCTGCCACGGCTGTGGATGCCTGGGCGGCATCGGGGGCGGAAGCCGCTGCCCGGGCGCAGTCTTTGGCCAGGGCGTCATTGGCGGTCTGGGCCATGACCATGGCTACGACGTCCACGAGAAACAAGACGATGGGTACGAGAATGAAAAGTCCGGTGACGGTCTCGACCAGGGCACCGCCCTTCTTCTTTCTGTTCCTGCGCAAGTACATCGCTGTATTCTTCTCCCTCTTGGCTGGTTACTTGATCCCGGTCTCTTCGACCGGTCTCTCGCCATTGTAGGTGACTGGCAACGGCTGCAGAGGAATAAACGGAATCGAAACGAAAGGTTGTAACTGAACCACCGTGGTGACACGTACAATGTCCATCTCGGGGTCCGAATCGGTGTTAAGGCGGACAGCGTTATTGCTCACCACCGAAGCGCCGGTGAATGACGCCAGACCGCTGCTCATCCAGGCCGCCTCCTGGGAAGCAAGGGCTGCCGGCATGGCCGCATCCTCGACCAGAGCAGCCGCCCTGGTGCACATGTGGTTCAGGTACCATCCGCAGCCAAAACCCAGTCCCATGTAGATAATCACCATCATGGGAAAGAGGAACAGAACGAAAATGATCAAAAGGGCAGGTGCCAGCTCAGCAATCTGGTTCCCTTCCCTGTTCCGCCGATATCTTCTCATCGATAAAGCCCCCTCGTTCGATGATCGAGCTATCCGGTCTTGCGAATTCTTATAATTCGCGGCTCCTGAAGTTAGCGAGCATCTATTTCTCTGGAATACTAAAATACACACTACACAATGAATGTTCCCAACTGGTCAGGTTTTTGACACTCATGTCAAGGGGAGATTAATATAAAACTTCTTTCATCTTCACCCTCTTTGCCGGGCCCTCCCCGCCTCCGGCGCCAAAATAGAAGCTGAAATCGAGCAAAATGGCGTTTATGAAATTAAAAGACCTGTTCTTCCCTCTTCTCCTGGCAGCCATCCTGCTGTCACCGGCTCAAACCTTGGCCCAGGCTGCGCTTTTGGACCGGATCGAAGCTGAGCTTTCAGAGAGGGACAAAAATGTCAGCGAAGGCAATTTCAAGGAGCTGGAGAATTACCTTCAAGCCAATCCAAAGGATAGTCGAGCCCACCTGTACATGGGCATGATTCTCGAGCGGATGGGGCTGAAAGAGCAGGCTCTGCCGCAACTCCGCCTGGCGGTGGAGTACGGGCCCGATAATCCGGACGCCCTGGTGGAGCTCTGCAAAAAAGAAATCAGCGAGGGACGATCGAATACAGCCATCGGCTTGCTCAACGAGGGTGTGCGGAAATTTCCCAATAACCCGAAGATTCTATTCATGGTGGGCGAGTTTCTCACCGAGCAGAAAGAGCCCGGTCTCGCCAAGGACATCCTGGAGCGAGCCATGGCCATGGACAAAGACCACACTCTCGTCGGTTTGCCCACCTCCCTGGCCCGGGTAAATCTGGAGCTCAATCTGATGAGGGCAGTGCTTCTGGCTTCCATGGACCTGAAGAGATTGCCCGACTACGATCGTGCCCTGAGAGTGCGAGGCGTGGCTTACAAGCGGCTGGGCCGCCATCGTGATGCCGTCGCCGATCTGAGCAAGGTCTTTGCCCATGACCCTAATGTCTTGCCTCTGGACGACGCTCTCAGCGAGTCCTATTACTGGCTCGGCGAGTACAAGAATGCCCTGGATCCTGCTCTCTATATCGTCGCTCTCACCGCCGCCCCCGATATAGACAATCCCATCGCCACAGGCCGGATTGCCCGCATCATGAGAAAGCTTCCGCCCAAAGAGCTGGAAGGCATTCTCGATGAGAACGTCAAGATGATCAAGACCAGGCTAGAGACTCTGGATGTTTTCTACTATCAGGTCGGCACCGCTCTGGACAAAATCAACAGACCCGATCTGGCTATGGAGTATTATCGGAAAGCCATCGCTGCCAATCCTGAGCTG
>JAGQHH010000752.1 GCA_020431945.1 Cyanobacteria bacterium HKST-UBA02
AGACCAACCTGAAGAAGCAGGGTATCCTGGCTTTCACTTTCGCCGACAAAGCCGACTACGACAAAATCGAAGCCGGCGACAAGATTGGCTTCCTTGGTCTTGCCGGTCTAGCCCCGGGCAAACCGGTGGAGATGACCATCACCCACAAGAACGGCAAACAGGAAAAAGTGGAAGTCCGCCATACGATGACCCCCGAACAGATCGAGTGGTTCCGTGAAGGCAGCGCCCTCAATCTCATCCGCAAGAATAAAGAAGCGTGCTGTCACTGAACGAGAGAATTTCCAGCAAAATACTCGCTGCCTAGCCCAGCGGGTATCTGCCGGATGAATCCTCTCAAGATTCAAGTGATGGTCATGCTGCTGACGCTGCTTCCGCCACCTATGGTAGTTCGAGGCTCTTTAGCCTCTTGCTTGAGATTGGTCGCCCGGCGCTCGATATGATCCGCCTGCTCATCCAGTTTCATCTTTCGAAGCAGGGCGCCATAAGCGCTCAGGGTCATGCCGAATGCCGGATGCTCCTGGCCCATGTACTGATTGCAACGGTTCAGGGTCTGCAGATACTGATGCTCGGCTTCCATATGCCGGCCGGTTTCAGCCATTAGATTCGCCAGATCCAGGGAGCTGAGGACCACTTCGCCACACTTGATACCGGGCACACGATCGTCGATGCTCAGGATGAGCCTGTAGATCTTCTCCGCCGGCGCGGCATCGCCGCGATCGAACCAGCAACGGGCCAGGGCGTAAAGACCGGGAATCAGGTGCTCTGCCGAAGGACGCGAAGGGGTCAGCGAGTGCCATTGATTAGGATCGGTTTCCATATAGCTTCTCAGCCTCTTGATTTCTCTATCTCTACCATTTTGCTCAGTGGAGATATACAAAGAGGCTAAGTTTGAGGATATTCTTCTTCGGGTTTTCACCAATTTTAGAGAGCTCTGGGAGAGCTTACGCTCATTCGAGGGATCCAAGGTGCTCCTTGATGGCAGTCACTACCTCGTTTCTGGCGGTGTCCCAGATATCGGCATGAGCGGTCTCAGGAAGACGCAGGAATTTCTTCCTCGATACCGCCTCGGCGAACATGGTCTCGGAATGCTCGACCCCGATCACCCGGTCCCGGTTTCCATGGATCAGGAGCAGGGGAGGATGCTCCTGCTTGAGGATCGAGAGGCTATCAAGAGCCGGCTTCGGAAACAGAGATGGCGGATAGATATTGAGAAGGGGGAAATGCTCGCCGGCGATACGCTTCAAAGAAGCGAAACCGGACTGCAGGATGATGGCGGAGCAGTCGCGTACAGTGGAAAGATAGGTGCTGACAGCGGCTCCCAGGGACTCTCCATAGAAGATGATATCGTTGCCCGATACCGAAAGATCACCTGTAAGACAGTCGTAGGCTGCCTCGGCATCATCGCATATACCTTCGACGCTCGGTTTGCCGGTGCTCTGACCAAAACCCTGATAGTCGTATACGAAGACCGAGCAGCCCGAGGATAGCCCGATATCGGCAAGCTTGTCCCGGATAGTAATATTGCCAGAATTGCCATGACTGATGAGCATGGTGAAACGGCTCCCGGGATTCTTGAAATACCAGCCATGCAGGCGCTGGCCCATTTTTCCCTGGAAGAACATATCTTCGCCTTCGATATCATGAAGGACAGGATTGCCGCCCCAGTCCGACGGAAATCGTGTCGGGAAGAAGAGCATGGGGCGATAGAGAAGCTTGTTCAGGCGTGGAGCCAGCCCGAGATAAACAAGTGCGGCAAGAGAAGCGCTGCTGAAAATGGAGTTCATTCCGGGTACGGATCTGGAGAGTCTGGGCAAGATTCTGGTCCCTCTGGCAGTTTATTACTAGATGATATGCCAGGGCAGAGCCCCACAGTGTAACCGATTAGACACTTCGTCAACTGAAGAGCGGTCAGGCAGCCTGCCGGCGGGCCATCTCCTTGAATATATCGTCCTGACCCAGAATATAACCGCGTCTTGCCTGATCGTCAGCATATACTGCAATGGCATTTGTGAGTTCCATTAGCATATCTGCCGGGGCGAATTCGCTCAGGCGGTTGAGAATCTGCTCAACCGTCATCCAGTCTTCGGTCACCAGGGGCAGGGCCTGATCGAGCCTGGCGGTGACATAACGATCATGGCTATCGTCCAGAACCAGCTTGCCTTTTTTCTTGGCAGTTCCCTTCTTTTTCAT
>JAGQHH010000753.1 GCA_020431945.1 Cyanobacteria bacterium HKST-UBA02
TGCAGGCTTCGAAGACACCGATATTGACCGGCGCCAGGGGATCTCTGACACTGCCTGTCTTGCCTGTCGGCAGAATGCTCGAGCTTATGCCCGTCTGCTTATCCTTCATCTCGGCCCTTCCGGCCGGTAGACCTGCTTGTAAGCATCGGCGGATATGATCAGGGCACATTCACTGGTGCGGTTCAGGACCTTTTTGAAAGCGCCTTTCTGGATGGCTTTGAGCAGGGCTTTGCGGGGCATGCCGAAGAGCAGGACGTCGCAGAGCTCTTCTTTGCGCATGGCGCTCAAAAGGGCCACCGGCGAAGAAGCCTCGAGCTCCATCTTCTTGAGATGCTCGCCATGCTGGTGGCGGTGCGCCTCGAAGACTTTCTCGTACTCGGCTTCCTGCTCGACGTTCTCGGAACCGTTCTGGAGATTGAGAAGATAGAGCATGGAGTTCTCGTGGCGCTCGCGCAGCTCCGAGGCGATCTCCAGGGAGAACTCGTGATCGATGAACTCCGCTATCGGTACGACGATATTGGCGGCTTCGTCCAGTTGCGGGACTTTATTGACGATGAGCACCGGGCAATTGGTATTGCGCAGGACAGCTTGAAGCAGCTCGTCGCTGCGGTTCGACTTCTTGCTGCCGGTCCAGCGCATCAAGAAGATATTGGCGTCGCGGTCCGAGATCGTCTCTGTGACGGCGGCGGTGAGCTCGTGGGCGACCCTGATATTGGTGTGCACCGGAATGCCGAAGGTCTTGCCGAGGCTCTCGGCCTGGTCGGCAATACGCCTGCCGATGGCTGCCGATACCTGGGTCTGGGACGGATCGCGATCCTTCGGGACGGTGATGACATGCAGACATTCAAGCTCGAAATTCTTCTGTTTTGCAATCAGCGCCGCCACCTGCAGGAGGTTGTCGGCTTGCTGGGGGTCGCCTACTGCTACGACAAGCCGCCCGGCCCCGGACTCGGCGGAGCGGGTCTGGTAGACGACATAGCTGGCGCTACCGGATGTGGTGCGCATTCCGATGATCTTCGACTCGGCGCTGAGCACGTCGCTGCGGGTAATGATGCCGACCAGCTTGCCTCGCTCCACTACTGGAATACGGCTGATTTTGTATTTCTCGATCAGATAGAGAATCCCTGCCAGGGTCTCCTCGGGACGGACCGTGATCGGCTTGGGAGTCATCACCCGGGAGATGGGCGTGTCCGGGCTCATCTTTCTTATCGCTGCCTTCAAGAGATCCGGTTTGGAGAGCATGCCCACTGCATGCATCTCTTCGTCCACCACCGGGAAGCCGTTATGCCTGGAATTGTCCATGCGGTTCTGGGCATCTTCCAGGGTGCAGCTCTGGGGCAGTGTCTCGACCTGCTTTTGCATGAATTTCCGGGCCGGCAGCTTGGAGAGCAGGGCCTGCTCGCCGTCCTCTTCTTTGAGGTCGATGCCGTTCCAGTGCAGGAGCTGGTCGTAGAGGGAGCCGGGATCGAGTCTCTCGGCGACGAGGTAAGCGATCACGCAGCTGATCATGAGAGGCAGCACGACATTGAAGTCGGTGGTCATCTCGAAGATGATCACCACCGCTGTCATCGGTACCCGGGCCACGGCGCAGAAGAGGGCGCCCATGCCGACCACGGCCAGGGTTCCGGTGTCGCCGGAGGATATGAGGCTCTGCTCGAAAAGAGCGACCAGATGTCCGAGACAGGCACCCATGGTGAGGCTCGGCGCGAAAAGCCCGCCCGGAGCCCCGGATCCGTAGCCGATCACGGTGAGCAGGTACTGGGCGGCTAGAGCCATGAGGACCAGACCGGCATCGAGCTGTTGCTCGACGAGCTGCTGCCTGACCTGGGCATAGTTCCGGAAGATATCCGGCAGACCCATGACAATCAGACCGGAGAGCAGACCGGCCAGACCGCAGGTTACCGAAAGCGGCATCTTGACGAAGTCGCGGTTGAAGGTGAGACCGGCGATGATGGACTTGTTGAAGAGGGAGCCGATGACACCGGCGGCGACAC
>JAGQHH010000754.1 GCA_020431945.1 Cyanobacteria bacterium HKST-UBA02
TCTTTATTAATAACTTGCTGCCACATTTTGAGACCATCTACTCCCCTGTAAATACTCTGCTTGTGATCAGCGGCAACATAGCAAACTGGTGCCAAACTTCGAAACAGGCGCACCTGTTCATCCAAACAATCCTGACCTTCATCAATGAGGAGCGCTTCATAGAATCCAGTGCCATAGGCAGCTGCAATATCCATGCATTGATTTACTCTTGCCAAAGTACGCTCGTTGAAATCTTGTCTCATGTCAGGTTTTTTTGAGTGTTCTCGAATAAAGCTAATCATCCAACCATCAAAGGTTTGGACCTCTGCATTAAGCCCGTACTGACTAACTCCTGCAGCAATGAACTCCTTTAAGCTTCTCGTAAAGACAAGTAATCTGATGTTTGTCATGCCGGATTTACGCATTTGCAAAGCTTTTAAGACTAGAAGGTTTGTCTTTCCCGTACCCGGAGAACCAGTAATTAAATGGTCCTTTCTAATTGAATGTGCAATACACTTGTTTTGATCTGGATCAAGCTGCGACTCGCTCACCCACCACGTATTATTCATCTTCTAAAGCTCCTGAATCTCAGTTTCGGATTCCACTTCGATTGTTGTCCACTCTTTCTCGTATGGCCAATTCTCGTCAGGGTCAGGATGGCTCTGTGCAAGGTCAGTCGCGGTAAATACATAGGGCATCAGGCGAGAAATCACTTCGTTTTCCATAAATACTCCACGATAAACACTTTCTACCGCTAGATCTGAGGGAATCTCCATGTCTTCCTTGGAGAGAAGGTTGCTAGCGTTGATGAGAATGGCATCATCGCGTTCTGCTAGGAATGAGACCCAAAATATAATCTTGAAGTGGCACCTTAAACTCTCCTCGGCGGAACGGGCAAAATCAAGCACCAATCGGAACGAATTGCTCTCTTCTTGCTCGGGTCCCTTAAAGAGTTGACGCGGAAAGTAGCCGTTCAAGCATTCATGGCGAAGCGCTTCTCTAATCTGTTCACTTATTCTTTTCAGAAGCTCATTTCTGTCAATCAATGTGTCATGTCTTGGCTGAACCGTATGTTTTTTTCTAGCAATCATTCTTCGCATAATACTTGCCATTTGCTTTCCACCAGACTCCGCTCTCGGTTGGAAATCTGACCAACTTACAGCTTGAAGTCTTACATTCGGGTCTTTAATTAGGCAATTCCTGGCTAATGCAAGTAGGCTGGAAGGCACTTTATTCGATATCACAGTGGGAGTTACATGCTGTATGGCGTTTGATAGCCTTACAAAAGGTTCTTCAAAATCCTGAAACAATGGAATGCGCATGATGAGGTCGTGTCGCACGCCACCAAGTTGATAAAAGGTGAGAGCTCTCCATCCCTCCAGCGAGTCTTCCTCTTCTCTCAGGAGGTACTCTGGAGAACTGTACCTTAATGTCGCAATGAAGGGTCTTCCCTGGTCATCAGTTAAGTCCGAGCCAGATATCGGGCGAAGCACGCCAAGGTCAAGAAGTTTTACTTTGCTGCCCGTGGCGTCACATACTATATTTTCAGGCTTGATGTCTCGATGGCACAAGTCGTTCCTCTCTAGAAAATCAGCTGCAGCTGCTACTTTTGCAATTAACGACCAGATATTTTCAAATGGAATAAGATCTAACTGATTTTTTAGATTGTCGAGATCTAGATACTCCATTGTGATGTAGTAGAAGTCTTGATTATCTAAGTGGCACTTTCCTCCGCCGTAAATCTCTATGAGGTTCGGGTGGTGTTGTCCAATCAATTGTTTTTCGCGATTGATTCTTCCCAGCTGTTGATGGTCACCATACCGGTCTACGATTTCAGGGTCGAAAAGTTTTACGGCTGCATTCTTGCCATGATTGTTTCTACCTCGAAAGACAATGGCTGACTTTCCATTGTTCAGATAGTCGGTTAGTTGCCACTCTTCGACCCATGATCCGTTTAGACGTTTTGCCATGTAGTCCGCACGAAACTGATCCATTTATGGAAAACCTGTTCAGAATGTAGAAATTGTAAATTTCAGAGTTTATCTTATGCGTTTCTTTTTTTTCGGCACCCTGTTGTCATTCCCCCCATTTGGGTGTGTGGGGAGGAAAAGAAGTCGGATTCATGTTTCTCGCGATATCAAGTCCCTATCCCAATCCGGGCCTTCATCGTCAGATTCATTGATAAAAGATTCAGTTTCAGACATTCCATCACCACCGGGGGCTTGATCTGGTACCTCCTCGCAATCAACAGTTTCCGCCTCGAATCCAAACTTGCTCCAAAGCCCTTCATCGACCTCTATCTCATCTCTTGCCGGAGGTTCCAGCTTGCAGAACTCATCAAGCTCCATCGGACCAAAAGTCTCGAGGACCACAGGATTACTAGAGGGAGTCAGCACAATCACCTTCCCCTTCTTCAACCGCTCCACCTCCGACGGATCAAGCAACGGCCTCATCCTCTCATCTACATGTATAGCGCTTACCGGA
>JAGQHH010000755.1 GCA_020431945.1 Cyanobacteria bacterium HKST-UBA02
TCCTCATTGGCAGGTATTTCCTGATTCTCAAATGAGACCGTGGCAGAGCCGGCGCTGGCAGCGTTTTCAATTTGTGCAACTAACTCTTTTGCTTGCGTTGCGGAGAGAGTTACCCGCTTATCCCCTATTTGTAGCCCTCTTATTCCTTTTGGCAGCTTCCCGTCTGGTAGCCACTCTTGCGATGGCACCTTGACCCACGGAATCACCTTAGCTTTCCACTCGCCAATTCCTATCACTCGATCGGAAAAGATATTGTCTAGCTCTTCGTCGTCGATGACGCCATCCAGATCGTTTGACAGAAAGGCCTTTGGATTCTTTAGGAACTCGTTTCGTATTTCAGGGCTTGCGTGCTGGACTTTATGAACATACGCTAGAGCCTTGTTCAGCTTGTCACTCAAAATTACATACTTGCCGATGCCGAGATTGTAGTGAGGAAGAAGCTCGGTACTTTCTGAGAATCTAGCTCCATATCTCGCCTGCTCTGCCGGAGGTAAGATGGATTCGTAGATTGGATCTGGAGTCTCTGGTTCTTCACGCCTTCTAAGCAAGACTGGCCTTATATTAAAGGTGTTATTTTCTGGTATCGCTTCTAGTCTGAATGAATCAGCATAGTAGAGTTTCAAATGGGCCAGATCTGAGGATTGCTGAATTCGAGATTGCTCCTCTTTGGGAAGCATGTCCAGTACTCGTTTGAATTCAGAGACCTCAACAAGTTTTTCGTTAAATCCCTGGTGGGTTGAGATCGTCTTTTGGAGCGACTGAAGGTTCTTTGCTAAATAATAGGCGTGGCTAGACAGCCAATACTTTTGTCTTCCGACGATCAGAAATGCGCCTCTTTGTTCCGCCTGGATCCTTCGACCTGAGCCATTTACCCAGGACCAGTTGATTGCGAAGTCATCTCGATGAAGGAGCCCCTTACCCATAATTTCCAACCCGCCCTCAAATAGAGGGGGTAGGTTTAGAAGACGGTGAATGAAGGACTCCTGACCTTCTATCATCTCCATGAATCGCTGCATGGTTATGGATACCGAATCAGTGGCTAGATTGAAAGCGTTAGCGTGACCGGAAGTCTCGTTAATCATCTGAAGAAGCCATTTAGCTCCCTCGTGATCTTTGGAATCCCATGCTGAGACCGGGACGGGTTTCCCTCCGTCCTCCAGCGTGAAAATTGCATACCATCTCTCATCACGCTCTTGTTCCTGAGCGTTAAGAAGCAAACTATCCGTCCTTTTCTTAGATCCGAAAATCACTCTCTTGCACCCTCACTCCCGTTTCGTTATAGATAAAATCGGACAATTTCCGCTGCCAGGAATACTTTTCGCTATGTAGATGACTTATTCCTTCATATTTCACATGAGGAACAATTTGCAGAGATTTATTATTGAGGTCGCTCCTTTCGTAGTTCGATTTATACATTTGCGGTGCCAAAGTGTCTTTTGCTTTCCAGGCGCGACATTTACCGTTGTGACTCCACTCGACAATGACAAGAGAATCAATGCGAAGGATCAAAACGCTCTGCTTATTGTTATCGCCATAGTTGGATCGCTCAAGCTTACCCGCCGAAAAATTCTTTCCGAAGGCATCCCTTGCGTACTCCCATGCATCCGAACCCAGGGCCACCCAGGCCTCGCTTAGAAGTCCTTTGTCATAATAGGCCTTCCAGAAGGCTTTTCTGTACTCCCATTGATGGGCAATTCCGTATTGATCGATAATTGCGAAGAATTGGTCAAGAGAATCTCCTGCGAGCCATCTATAGACAACCTGGACACTGTCCTCGCTCACCCCTCTCCAGCCGTCTTGTCTGTGAACAGCAAGTCTGGGATCACCAAAGCTGTCTAACAGCCACCCTTGCACCCATTGGCGTCTGTCTTCCCCCAAGCCATTGCCATTCGTCCAGGAGGCAAGTACTTTTTCGATTACTTCCTTTCTAAGTTTGGCGAACCGAAGGTTACCATCGTCAATATGAAACTCCCGAACTACGTCCAGAGCTGTTGATTCATCGTTCGTTCTATCATTTAGAATCTCTATTGCAACGTCTTGAACATATCCCACCTGCGCAAGTTCACCGTCTAATCCCGTCAATTGAGAGAATCTCTTCCAATCGCAATGGGCGAAGTGGGAAAAACATGATGCCGTCTTTGATACATCGAAGTCTTCAGAAAACATCTTAAAGAACTCATTTCTATCACGCCACTGAAATAGCCGCTTTTGCAATTGCTCTATTTCTAGACCGGCTGAAATTCCTCTAGCTAGTTTGCGATAAACGTATGGAAATTCCCAGTGATACTCAAAGTTCTTCAAGTATACGTATATCAATTTTCGCCAGCCTGATGCCAATTTAGTCGAATCCAGCCAATCAAGGTAGCGATTTAAGAAGCCTTCAATAGTTGCAAGATATGGCTTTTCGAACCAAAGAATGTATGCAGCCAATCTCCAATCCTGAACAGATATCTTGCTCCAGTCATTAGTCTCAACAGCATCCCGGAACTTAGCTTCTATTGCTCCCAGCTCGAAACTAGACGGTTCTCTGGACGGAGCCGAAACTTGCCGCGCCACCTCCGCAGCCACTCGCGCAAGTTTTGGTGACGGCAACGCTTTTGGTACCACCTTGCGACGGTGATATACGGCAATGCGCTCCTTCAACAAAGGACTGTTATCTTCCAAGTGCGTCATTGATATGGTCAACATCCTCCGGTGTTGGCGAACGCATGATGAATCTCAAGTCGATTCTTCTATTTTGCTGAGGATCTGTGGTACTTACCGGCCGTCTTGCTTCGTAGCCACTGACACCTAGTACTGGCACGCTATGCGAATTAACGATACCTCTATCGAGAATCGGTTTGCTCGCTGTAAGCTCTCTAAAGACGGTAATGGCACGTCGTGCCGACAGTCCCCAATTGTCGTAACCGTGTTCGCTTCCGCTTGCATCTGTATGGCCTTCTATGAAAACCGCTTCTAGACCGCCCTTACTCTTTAGTTCGAGACAGTCACAGGCCGTCCTATACTTCTCATCAGCTACTGCTAAGCAAGGTAAGTACTTCTCAAGTACACTCGCCAACTTGGCCAGAGCCGCCTTGCCATTCGGGTTTACTTGATCGCTACCTACATCGAATAATATACTTTCTGGAAGCCTGAGAATCCCTTGCTCAAGGTCTATTTCGACCTTGACACCAGCTTTCTCCAGTGACTTGCCTATTTCATTCAGAACGACGTTCCGTGATTCGATTATCTTCGTCACTGCTTCCGTTGCCTTGCGGCTTTCATTTTGTTGGTTTTGATAGTTGGATGCGACCATCACAAGAAGGATGATAAATATGAAGAGTATCCCGACAAGCATGTCTGTGAACGACGCAAAATAGCTTTCGTCGTGGCTTCCTAATGCACTAGCGTGACTTTGTTCCATTTATCAACTCACGCTTGTTCCCTGGGGGGCTTGCGGGGAAAACTGCTCCCTTTCCTCAGTAAGCTCTCGAATTGCTCCGCTGAGTTTCTCGATGGAAATCGTGAACTTCTCATCGAGCTCGGATACGAACTCTTTAACAGAGTTTCTAAACTGTTCGCTACCATCAGCCAGCTCACCGAAGGCCTTGGCCAAGTCCCCATCAACCTCATGAAACCGGGTCTCATACTGCTGCCAGAGTTGTGGAATCGTCTCCGAGTAGCTTCTCAA
>JAGQHH010000073.1 GCA_020431945.1 Cyanobacteria bacterium HKST-UBA02
TCAACACCCTGCAAGCCGGTCAGATTGTCTCCGGCGAAGTGGTTCGAATCGCCGACTTTGGTGCCTTCATCGATCTCGGTGGTCTCGATGGTCTGCTTCCCATCTCCGAGATTTCCTGGGAACGTGTTTCGCATCCCTCGGACGTTCTCAAAGTCGGTCAGATCGTCTCCACCAAGGTCCTCAAAGTGGATCAGGAGAAAGGTCATATCAGCTTGAGTCTCAAGCAGATGCAGCCTGATCCGTGGCAGGAGATCGAAGACAAGTTCGAAGAAGGCCAGGTGATCTCCGGCACTGTGAGAAAGATCCAGTCCTTCGGCGCTTTCGTCCAGATCTATCCCGGCGTAGACGCCCTGCTGCCCACCGTCGAGATGTCCGAGCAACCGAACATCAAACCGGAAGAAGTAGTCCAGGTCGGCCAGGAAATCAAGGCGCTGATCAAGAAGTTCGCTCCCAAAGAGCACAAGATCAGCCTCAGCCTCAAAGGCATGGACGTCAGCGACCTCCTGGGCTAAGCCTCTGAATCGAAATCAGCAGGAAGCCGGTACTTTTCCTTCCTTGATACTCTGCACCAGAGCTTCGACGAAGGTAGGATCGAATTGCTTGCCAGCCGACTCGATCATCTGCTTCTGAGCAGCCTCGGGCTCCATTCCGGACCCGCGAACCTTGTCGGCGACCAGCTCGTGATAGGAATTGGCCACAGCCAGTATGCGGGCGATCACCGGTATTTCATCACCCTTGAGACCCTGAGGGAATCCCTCGCCATCGAACTCTTCATGGTGGGCGATAACCAGAGGAGCAAGATGCTTGAGTTCCGGAAATGACTCGAGGAGCTGAGCGCCGGCCACCGAATGACCCATTTTCAAGACGAACTCATCGTCTTCCAGTTCATCGTCCCCTTTCTGAAGAATAGGCTTGGCAATTCCCAGCTTGCCCAGATCATGAACCAGGGCAGCCTGTCGAACGGTCTGGACTTCTTCGGCTTTCATGCCGAGCCCCTGGGCGATGGCAACGGCATATTGAGCCACCTGCCTGGCATGGCCGCCGGGATACTTGTCCTTCTCTTCGATCTGAGCGACCCAGCCGTCGATACGACCGAGCATCCGGGCGTCCAGCCCCGGCGTGGCGAAGATATAGTCGGAAGTCTCGTTGGCTGACGATGCCATGATCTGATCGAGCTTTTTCTTGGCTTCCGCCTCATCCATGGGTGGACTGGGGGGTGGTGCCTCCGCAGCTGGCGCAGCCGCCTCCTTCTTGCGAAGAGAAGACATGAGCGGGCTTGCCGCTGAAGCAGCTTTGGCTTTGCCGAGCATGGATCCTTTCAGACCGCCAGCCACCGGCGGACTGCCGTCTTTGGCCGCCGGCGTCGGAATCGAGTCGAGATCGCCCCACTGACCCGGGGCAGCCTCTTTAGCCTTGGGTGCCGGAATAGAGTCGAGATCGCCCCAGGCGCCCTTCCCTTCAGCTTCTGCCGGAGCGGCAGTCTCGCCAGGCGGCGCTGCCACCGGCTCGGCCGGAGCTGCTGCCACGGGCTCGGCTGGGGCGGGTGCGCTTGCCGCCTTGGGCTCGGCTTCCTCCATATCCCCGAACTCACCGAAGTCGAGGTCGGCATAAGGATCTTCCTCCACCGGAGGAGCCGCCTCGAGATCGAAGTCGACCTGGGCGTGAGAGCCGGAAGCTGTGGCGGCATCGGGGCGCGGCACGCCGACTCCCTTTATACTGTCGAAAGACTTGATTCCGGTGACGCTTCCTTCAGGCGGCTTGACGATAGCATCCTGGGTGCCCCCGGTGCGTGTGACCGGCTTGATTACAGGCTTGGGAGAGTCTCCGGCAGGCGTCGCAGTTTCCTGCACTGCCGGCGGTGCTGGCGGCGGAGCCGCTGCCTGAGCGGGGGCTGGTGGAGGTGCTGGTGTCGGGGGCGGTGCCGGCTTCGGAGGTGGAGCAGGCGGTGGTGCCGGCGCGGTCGTTTTGCGAGCGGAGGGAATCGCCTGCTGTCCCAGGGCCCCTTTGAGGGCGTTGCGCAGCTGCACCGTCGACTTGCCGTCACCTTCGGCAGCCGGCGGCACGATTCGCTGGTGAAGCTGCATGATCGGCTCGCGTGCGAGCTTCTCAGCAGGCAGCTTGACCAGGGCCTCGGCCACCTTGTCAGCGACATTCTGGACCATGTCCACTTCGGATCGCGTCCAGGCCCTGCGATAGTCGCACTGCTGAAGAATCACGCAACCATGAGTGTTCGGACCGGTGGTCAGAGCCACTCCGAGGAGCGATTTCACCCCGATGAACTGAAGCTCTTCCTGTACCGGCGAGACATATGAATTCTCTTGCCCTTCGTAAACCGTCATCGGCATACGGGAAAGAAGCACCTGAGCGACCATGGGCGAATCGGTGGAGGGCCAGTAGAACTCCTGACAGCTTCGCACTTTGTCCTGCTGCCAGAACTCGTAGCATTTCCAACCGGCCTGGGCGTCATCGGTGCAGACGAAAAGGCAGCGGCTCACATTGAGGGCCTTGCCCAGAATATTGACCACCAGGAAAAGAGCATCGCCGATTCCCATGGAATAGGCCATGACATTGCCTATCTCGACGAGAAAAGTCTCTCTGAAAGTGTCTCGCTGGACGACATCGTTTATCTGAGCGAGCCTGATGATGTCCCCGAGCTCGCCCAGGACCACCCGTAGTGAATTGAGCTCGTCGAGACTGAGGTCGGTCTGCCTGGCCATGCTGACCGATCCGAAGGTGCGGCCCTGCAGGACCAGGGGGACAGTCACTCTTGCCTGGCCGAGCTCTTCCCCTTCCTCGTCCGGGGCTCTGTACTCGCAGATTTGAGTAACGTTGGGATCCAGGGGATTGCTCAGCATCACCTGGCAAGTGTCGGCGTTGAACGTGTCACCGAGCTCACGCACAGTGGTCTCGAGAATCCGCTTGAGGTCCCGCACGCCTGTTAGCCTCTGTACCAGTGGGCTGGTCATATTCCTCTCAAAGCCATAGTTACTCGTACCAGTTATCTCATACCAGATCGAGAAGAAGAACTAACCTCTTGCCCGCCATTATTGCACCGTTATTCAATATCAGACAATCATATAGAATATCAGGGGAGAAGGCGGTATTTGAACGAGACGGCATTAAACGAGACGCAGTCAGTGGGCGACTTGATCGGTCGCGCCGCACGGCTCTACCGGGCCAATCTCAGCAGCTGGTTTCCGCTCCTTCTCTGGCCCACCGTGCTCAGCGCCCTTGGACGAGCGATGTTCCAGGGCGGAATCTCGGGTATCGCCGACATGTCCTTCAGTGCCACAGCCCTGGCACTCCTGGCTCTGGGAGTGGTGGGTGCCATACTCACCCTGGTGGCCAAATGGATTCTGCTAGTCAGGCAGCTTTCTTTCGTGCGACTGGCAACCGGTTTTTCTGAAAGCCTCTCTGAATCCCTGGCCTTCGTGAAGCAAAGGCAGTGGTCCATCGCCGGAGCCGTGGCAATCATGTATTTCCTGCTCCTGGCGGTCCTCGGTCTTGCCATCCTGGAGGTGGCGGCGGCCTCCCTCATATTCAGACCCGACACTTTCCTGGTTATTCCATCGGTGGTAGGGGTCCTCGGCGGGATCGTAGGCGGCACCATTATCCTCATGTTCATCTATTTCGCAGCCTTCGTCGTGCTGAGCGCCATCGCCTGCCAGGCTGATAGCGTCACAGGTCTGATTTCGAGTGGTTTTCGACTGGCCGGCAAGCAGCTGATGCGCACTGTCTATATGGGCAATATGGTCTGCCTGACCGTTGTTGTCCTGGGCATCCCCTTCTGGCTGCCGATGATGGCTCTTATCGGGATCGATTATGTGCGGCTCGGCCAGGACGCTTTCGCCAACGGCGATTTGCCGCTTCACTGGTCTGTCCTCCTGACCTCTTACGAGTCCCTGGTGGATGTGGTGGTCTGGCCGGTGGCCTTTGTTTCCTACGGTCTCTACTATTACGACCTGCGTCTCAGGCAGGAAGGCGTGGACATGCTCCTTGACGTCGACCGCCTCGAAAAAGCGCGGGATTCGAAAGGGAGTTGACCATGCCCGGACCGGATGTTCGAGAAAAGCTTGCCGCCATGGCTTCTCAGTACGACTACCGGAAGCCGCCGGAATTCCTGGTGAAGCTCCAGGAATGGATCACCGAAGTGATAAGAGCCATCCTCGACTTTCTCAAGGGGCTCAATATAGCCATCCCCAGAGCCGACACAGGCGCAGTGGGCGACATCATGCAGATTCTCGCTCTGCTAGCCGGAGTGCTCTGCCTTGTTCTCCTGATTGTCCTGATGTTCGGGCGTCTCAAGCATTTGAAGAATCAATCCGAGCTTGCCAGGAAAGGCGCCATCACTGTAGAAGAGGACCTCGACAGCGCCGGCTGGCGCAAGCAAGCCGGCACCTGGGCAGCCAGCTCCAGATGGCGTGAAGCGTGTCGAGCGCTTTATCTCAGTATTCTGCACGAGCTCGACGAGAGAGGTACCATCGCTTTCAATCATTCCCGGAGCAATTATGAATACTGGTACGCCCTGGCTGCCAACGCTTCGGTCCAGAAACAATTCCGCCGCCTTGCCGACATCGTGGAGCTGGTCTGGTTCAGCAATCACCAGGCCGGCAGTGAAGACTACGAGCAGTGCCGGGAGCTGGTAGACGAGCTGGTCACACTGATCAGAGAGGACAGGGTGGTGAAGCCATGAGCGTCCCCCGAAAGGTCTTGATTCAGCTTGCCGTGCTGATCGCAGTCAGCTGCCTGGTGGTCTATTGCGGCGAGAGCTATCGCGATCAGCTGGACAAATTTTTCCCGGAGTCCAGGCTCCTGGCCTCGACTTACAATCGCAAGCCCAGCGGACTGAGCGGTCTTTACGACCTGAGCGAGCGAATGGGGCTCAAGGTGGATCGCTTCGAGGTCTCCTACCGTCAGCTGAAGCGGCTTACCGGCATGCTGGTGATCATCGCCCCGGTACAATCGCTCCCCGACTACGAGCTCAAACAAATCCTCGACTGGGTCAAGAAGGGAAATGACCTGGTCTATCTCGACCAGTTCAACATCGACCAGAGCCGGCAGATCCTCGAGGTGCTCGATTTGAAGGTCCGAAACACGGTCAAAGAGCTGGTCGACGAAGACTTGCCGGCAGCAGGAGAGGATCCCGTCAATGACCTGGTGGGCAAGGTCCGGGTCTCGGCTCGATCGCGTCTGAGCGGCGGTACAGCGATAGTCGCCGACAATCAGGGCATCGTACTGGCCCGGGCCGAGTACGGAAAAGGACGGGTCTATGTCGGTGCGACCCCGGCGCTCTGCAACAACGGCACCCTGGCGGACCAGGAGTACTGGGGCAATTTCCAGCTGCTCGAAAATATATTCCACACCGCCCACGGTACTATATATTTCGATGAGCGCGCCCACGGATATTCCAGCGGAACCAATGTCTTCTGCTATTTATCGAGAAGCAAAGCCGCTCCGGTGGCTGCTCAGATCGGGCTGATCATTCTTCTCATGGTCTTCAGCGAAGGCCAGCGCTTCGGCAAAGCACGGTCCCTCGAGCAGCGTCGCAAGATCTCGAACCTGGAGTTCATCAACGGGCTCACCAACGCCTACAAACGAGCCAGGGCCAATACGGCTGTTCTGGACATTCTCTTTCAGTCTTTCCGGAATCGCCTCTCCCGAGACCTGGGAGTCTCTCCTCATGAAAGCTCCGAGCGCCTTGCCGACGCATGGGAAGCGAGCCCTCTGCAAACCAGCGAGGATCTCAGGAAACTCCTCACGGAATACGAGCAGCTCATGGAAGCCAGGCATGTATCCGACGACGATTTGAAGTCGATTATTACAGCGTGCGATAAGATTACGACAACCTCAGAAGGGAAATAAGCAAGAGATGACCGAATCGATACAAGAACAAATGGATACGACCCGGACTGCAAACGAGCATGTCGCTCGAATCGGGGAAGTATTCTCGCGCCTGCGCAAGAGCCTCAACGAGGTGGTGGTCGGCCAGGAGATGGTGGTCGACCAGGTTCTCATCGCTTTGCTAGCCGACGGTCATGTTCTGCTCGAAGGGGTTCCGGGAACAGCCAAGACACTCCTGGTCAAAACCCTTGCCTGCCTTGTCTCGGGCGGTTACGGCAGGATTCAGCTGACGCCGGACATGCTCCCCTCGGACATTCTGGGCACCAGCATCTATGACCTGAGCACGAAGACTTTTTCTCTCAAGAAAGGACCAATATTCACCAGCCTCCTTCTCGCCGACGAGATCAACCGCAC
>JAGQHH010000756.1 GCA_020431945.1 Cyanobacteria bacterium HKST-UBA02
GTCCATGTGCCTGCCGGACGGATGAGCTTGTCATTGGTGCCCTGGATAAAGAGCACCGGTTTGTCCTTGACCATGGAGGCGGCTTCCAGGTTGTCGGACATGAAGTGATCCAGTTGGATGAACTCTTTGGGCGAGAAACTCGTGCGCATCAGGGGATCGTCAGTCCACTGCTTGCGCAGCTCTTCCTTGTCGGAGATTTTGCCTACGGCGGTGAGGGCGACATCTTTGATGGGCTTGCGGTAGCCTCCGAATATGGTGCTGAGCCCGGCCTTGATCCCGACCAGGGCTTCACCGCCGGTGAGACCGAAACGATCCCGGGCAGGCACCGAGGAGATCAAGCCCTCCACGAGGTTCGGATAGAGAGCTGTGGCTCGAAGCGCCATGGCGCCGCCCATCGACTCTCCCAGGATCACTACGGGGATACCGGGCTGCTCCCGGCGGATCTGCTCGAGCATTGCCTTGATGTCGACCAGGCAGCCGTCGAAATCGAGCTCGGTGTGCTCGGCGATTCGCTTGGACTCGCCGAAGCCGCGCAAGTCGATAGCATAGACGGCGATGCCTCTGTTGGCCATCTCTTTGCCGAAAGCGTCGAAACAGCCTTTGTGCAGGCTGAAGCCATGCAGGCAGAGCATTGCCAGGCGGGGCTTACCCTCTCTGGGCAGCCAGGACAGGCTGGGTGCTTCTTTGGCAGTCTTAGTGGGGAGCACGATTGCCTTGCGACCGTCCCCGATGTTTTCTCCCGGCGCTCCGGTAGGTGCTGCTCCGGTCCGGGCTCCGGCTCCGGTCTGGTTTCCTGCTGGTGCCCCGGCTCCGTTTTCCGCCGCGGCGGTCGAAGACCCGGTCTGGCAGAGCGCCAGCAGCGACAGAAGTGCAGAGAATATGATTCGATTGCGGATTAGCACGGCTGGTCCCCGACCCGGACGAAACTGCCTTATTCCGGCTCCTAACAAAGTATACCTCAGCAAGGCAGACCTTCGCCTTCTCAGGGTTAACCCTGTTGCAAAGAACAGGTGGCGGATCTAGGATGGGAGTGCCGCTTTGGCACCGGAAACCCTTACCAACATTGATATAGCCGGTCTCCCTTCGGATACGATCCGTCTGGCTTCCGCCATGCGGCTCTGACATTCGTCGGGCGGACTTGTGCGTTTTTCCCGGATCTTCTCAGTTCGAGGGAGTTTGCAGATGAAGTTCGCGAGTCGCAGTGTATTTTTTGCTGGTTTAATCGTCGTGCTGGCTGGCTATCTGTGTGTGATGGTGGGTCCGGGCCGCCCGGGCAGTCCCTGGTGCTCCTTCGAGAGGAAGGTCCCTCCCCTGCCGACCTGTTTCACACCGGAAAACGAGTCCCTGGAGGAAGCCCGGCTGAAGCTGGCGGCCGCCGAGCCGGACTTTCCGAGACATGGCTATTTCCCGGACAACGCCTTGCAGTTCTATCCCGTAGGGAGCGCCTTCAAGCTTGCCAGAGCCGGCAATCCCGATGCTGAGTACCTTATCGGCTGGATGTATGAGTCGGGGCTAGCAGGTCCCGATGAGCTTTTTGCTCCAGGCAACATTGGTCCGCTTATGGATATTCCGTTTTTCCAGGTGACCTACGTGCTCATGGAGTCCTGGTTGAACAGGCGTCTGGAATCGGAATGTCAGGCTGCAAGCTGGTACATGCAGGCTGCCGAGCACGGGTCGGTTGCAGCTTGTGCCGAGCTCGGGCATATGTTCGAGCGCGGAATCGGATTCGGGCGGGATCTGGACCGGGCTGTCAGCTGGTATCAGAAGGCCGCAGCGAAGGGAGACGCTTTTGCCATGGTGGACCTCGGTCAGATGTATGAGTCCGGTAGTGGTGTTCCTCAGGACTTCAGGAAGGCAATGGAGCTCTACGAGCGGGCTTCGAAGTCTACCAGAAACTCCTATATCGAATATCGATCGAAGTCCTGTGCCGAGAGCCTCTGGGCGCAAAAGAAGGCTATTCCCAGTGAGGCGTTCCGGAAAGGGGAGAGTGACGCAGTTACCTTTGTCCGCAAGCATGGTGACGCCCGGGAGGTGTCGGATCTGGCCGTCCTCTACGACTACGGGCCTGTCGAGATAGATCGCAGACTTGCTCTGGAGCTGTACAGGCAGTCCCTGGCCGCCAGGAAGAACTGGTCGG
>JAGQHH010000757.1 GCA_020431945.1 Cyanobacteria bacterium HKST-UBA02
AATTCGAGTGAGTGGTGTGAGTTGAATTGGTCTCGTGACAAGGAACCTCAAAATGAATCCGATAACGATATTGTTGTTTTTGCTCCCTTTTCTCCTTCCCACACCAGTTTGCGCCCAGTGGAGCAAGATCTTTCGGGAAGGAATGGAAGTGGTCGTCAAAAAATCAGGGAAGCTTGGCCGCGAAGGGGCTCAAGAGGCGCTAGAGTCGAGTGGCAAGCTGGTTCCCCAAGCGGGAAAGCTGCTTAGGCGTTCGCCCAGAAGCTTGGATACGATGGGCCAAACGCTGACCCACAGCGCGGGACGCCAGGCGACGGCCAAGCTGATTGGTCAAAGCGATGAGATCGCTAAGTCCGTCATCGGCCGTTTCGGCGATTCCGGTGCGAAGGCTATGAAGTCTCTTTCCAAGGAAGGTACCGAAAAGCTGGCATCCATGGCGGATGAGCTGGCAAAAAGTGGCAATGCGAAAACCTGGCTCGATTGGATTGCGCGGTCAGGAGATAAAGGGATGGACTTCTTATGGAATCATCGCGGATCAGTTGCCGTATTAACCGTTTCCTCGGTGGCGCTAATGCAGCCAGCGGAGGTTGTCCAGGCTGGGGAGGAAGTGATTACCAAAACGATCGATGTCGTTGGCTCGCAAGTGGCCAAGCCGCTGATTGAGGAATCTGCGAAACAGATCGCCAGGCCGATTGCGGAGCAAGCTGGTGCCAGATTTCCCTGGACGATGATTTGGGTCGCGATGTTTGGCGGACTCGGAAGTTTCCTGCTGTGGTTGAAATACAGCAAGAACTCCTTAATTCGCGTCACGAGCCTGAAGAAGTAATTGTGCTAAGCAGTTCAACGTGAAAGCCATCCGGTTTCTCCCCGGATGGCTTTTCTTTTTGGAATCAGGAGCATGGCAATGGTTCAAAACGGGACAGATCAACATGGGTCGACCTGCGTTGATGAGTCTGCCGCGCAGACATGCCCTCTACCGGAGTCCAGTGAAGGCAAGTTCGTTGTCTTTCAATCTGGCGAACTGTCGTGGCTCGGCTTGAACGCTCTGGCCGAAATCTTGATCGCAACAGCAGCAAGCCGTGCGTAATTCCGGCTCGCTCGCAGTGGATGCCAATCTGCGATATGTTCTAGATATTGAATTCGCAGGCGCTGCCAGCAGATGGGGATACCATGCGAGACGCAAAACGGGCGGTCGGCTATCTTCGCAGGTCGACCAGGAAGCAAGAGGAATCGCTCGACATTCAGCAGCAGCTGATTGAGCAACTTGCCGAACAGAACGACCAAAGGATTGACGCTTGGTATATCGATGATGGCATCTCCGGCGGTAAAGACGGCCGCCCAGAGTTTCAAAGAATGATCGCGGATGCCGAACGCGGGGCATTTTCTGTTCTGTTTGCCCGCAGTCGAAACCGAATTTCTAGGCTGGGGCATCATCGGCATACCTATTACCTCAGTCGACTGGAGGAAGCTGGCGTCGATGTCATCACGGTCGAAGACGGGCAGCTGGATATCAATGACTTTGGCGCTTTCGTCAAGGAATCAGCCGGAGCGTATGGGGACGCCAAGTATCTGGAAGACCTGTCGAAATTGACCATTGGTGGGCAAGTGCAGCGCGCCACTCAAGGTTATTCAGCGGGACAGGTTGCTCCCTACGGTTACGACCG
>JAGQHH010000074.1 GCA_020431945.1 Cyanobacteria bacterium HKST-UBA02
CCCAGCCCACATAGGCGGTGCGCAGCGCCCAGACACCCCAGAGCAGCAGCACGGCGAAGACGAGGCTCACGAGTACGATGGACATATCCGGCGCCGAGAAACCGGCGTTGGCCTGAAAGGCGGTCGCTTGAGCGGCGTTCATGGGTCGGCCTCCTCGGACTCCTGGCGGTAGCCGCCGAGCAGGTCTACGGGATCACGCGGTTGCGCGCGTTGGGGACTCAAGTAGTCGCGGATGCCCTGGCGAACACGCTCGATGTCCTCGCGCAGGCGGGCGTAGTCGAAGTGGTAACGGCTGTCACCCTGTCGAGGCAGGCTGACACTGTGCTCGGCCAGGCGGTCGATCATGTCGAGCTGGCGGATCAGCGCGGCCAGTTGAGCATGCTCGGTGGCACCGTCCCCAGCCAGTACGGGCTCGATAGTGAGGGCAGAGACGGCCAGCAGCACGGCGATAGCGCGGTGCCATAGGATGTTGCGGCTGCTGTGGTGTGCCATCGTGCCATTCCTCGTGGAGCAATGGCATGATGCTGTTACATGCGGTTAGAAACGTCCGCAAGAAATAGGAATATTGAGGCTACCGGATTTATTGCGTGATGTCTGGATAAGCATAGCGGATGCTTTGGACAATCATTGGAGAAAACATTGGATTTTACCAATTTGGTGTGGCCAATCTATTCAGATCAATTGGCCACACATTTATCCCCAAATCGCGCGTATCCACGCATACATACCCACCCAGACCCATAAACATCGAGGGTCGCATTTGCTGGTATCTGAACAGCTAGGCACTCATTTCCAGATTTGTAGTAACCACGCCGACACATCCACCCTGATCCATAAACGTCTAGCGTTGCGTTCTGGGGCATCTGGACGGGCAAGCATTCACCTCCAGACTTGTAGTAACCACGCTGGCACACCCACCCTGACCCATAAACGTCTAGCGTTGCATTCTGGGGCATCTGGACGGCCAGACACTCGTTTCCCGACCTGTAGTACCCCCGTTGACATACCCATCCTGTTCCATAAATGTCGACAACAGCATTCGCAGGAATTCCCGTAGATGTTCTTGATTCCTGTGTTGGCCTTGATCCAACTCCCGGAGGAGATATGCTGGATCGCTGACTAGCAGTTCGTCTCAACAAGGAAAGAAGCTCTTGATCAATCCAACCATTCTGGGTGATACCAGCATCACGCTGAAAAGCTTTCACTGCATCAGCAGTCCGGCGGCCATAATCGCCATCCACAGGCCCCGGGTCGTAGCCTAGATCGGTTAGAAGCTGTTGAGCCTCTCTGGTGTATTGGGCGCTGGGCTTCTTGGGAGCAGTGCTCGTCGATGTGCTTGGTGATGCCGATGGATACGAAGGCTGATACGCTCGGCCGCCCAACTGCCTAGCTTCCTGAATGGCTTCCGTGACAATCTGGCTTCGGTACTGTTCAACATCACGTTCAGCACGCGACTGGGAACCTTGACGATACCGGTAGCTCCCACAGCGGCTGTTGAAATCGTTGACGATTCGGTTGAATTCATCGATTCCCTCATTGGTATCGATGACGTCTCGCATCGCTTCAATCCGAATACCTTCCCGGATACACCAGCGAATCCCCGGAACGGACAGCACATTGTTGGTGCCTACTGAAGGCTTTGTATATTGCAATCCGGCGCTTTGGGCCGCACTTGGGGTTTGGACCGCCGCATTGGAGCTGCTCTGTGACGACGATGGCGGATTGTATGCAGGTTTCTTGTTACTTTGCTCGCTAATGGTAAGCAGCCAGATCACAAAGACGACGCCAATGATGCCAAGAATCCATTTGCCTCCCGAGCCACCGCCGCTTTTGCCAGAGCTAACGGTTTCGATGGGTGGAGGAGAGCTTGTGGCTTTTCGTTCCGGCTCGGATGAAGCAGCCTCCTGTTGAGGCTGAGGCGGTTGCTTAGGCGCTGAGGAACCCTCCTCCGCTTTTGATTCCGGCTTTATGGGCTCGTCGATACCACTGACATCGGACGCCAAGTCTGAAAGCCCTGAAAATCCGCGTTTGTTGTCTTTGTTATCCATAGCTCCTTAATCCCCCAAGAGACTGCTCAGCCTATCTCCACCCCGTTTCCAGAACATGCGGATAGCAGCCTCAAGAACGTGGATGTTGTCTTCGTCCTGGTATGAGAAAGCCGCAGCGAGCTTTTTGTCCTCCTTTTTTCCGATGCAGAAAACGCCAGCGCCATTCCAGATCACTAGCTCACCCCAGCGGCAAAAAACCCGTTCATTGCTGCCAAAGAGTTTTTTGCGCTCCAACTCCATGCCGTGATCACTCATAACAGTGGAACCGAAGCGATACTTCTTGCCGTCTCGCAGACCTTCCAGGTACTCCGTCAGCAGACGAACACCAACAGCTTTCCACAAGCGATCAATAAAGTTGGTGTAGATTGCCTGCTTCTTTAGCTCAATGGATGCATAATTAGATTCGTTACCAAAGATAATGCTGTAAATGGTTCCCGTGGGAATGCCATTGACCGCATGCCGGGTTCCTCCCCAACGCGTCCGCGTAATTGAGTCAAGATCCCAGCGGCGTCCTTTCCACTCAATGCCTTCAGGAGAAATGCGGAGCTTGTCTTTGAAGATGGCTCCGACATCGGCCTCATAGGTTATTTCTCTTCTCCATTCTTCAGCTTTGTTCTTTGCGTCCTCCATCAAAAGAACCCGCTGTTCCGCTATCTCGCCGAGGGCATTAGCATCCTCAGCGGTGCGTTCGGCAACCTCACCAACCTCTACGAATACATCCTGCAGCATGTTCGTGAGTTGTTGCGAGAAGTCGAGCTTGCCGTGCTCGTTGAACATGTGAATCGCCAGGCCGCGAACCAGCCCAGCAACGCGGTGGCTTGCGTCGTGATCTAGCCCGCGACTCTTCGTGCTGACCTGAATCGGCTGAGCGACGGTATCCCAGTTCTTCACAACCTGGATTAGCTGGTTCACCATGGGAGCCAAAGTGGAGTCGGGGCGTTCTGCATCAACGGCAGTCCGCAGTTTCTCGACAAGGGCTCTTATGTTCCCTTCTTCCTTATCAAGGAATCCCTGAGCTTCTACCTCATACGAGTCGACGATGTCGGAAATCAGAATAGGGCCGTGTTCCTCTCCGTCGTCAGTCGCAGATTCAACGGCAACGGTGACTGCCTGCACGAGTTCTTTGGGGGAAAGGCTATCAAGGGCCGACTTGATGACTTTACGGTAATGCCTCCTCCGTTCCTGGATTTCAGCTTCCACAGCAGAGAGGTCCGTCACTTCCGGAAAACCGGAAACTATCCTCTCCTCGTTGATGATCACGCTCAGCTCTTCGGGGTCGATATCTTCAAATGCCCAAGAGATTTCAAGAACCCATTCCGTCACGTCATCGGGATTGTGGTCAGGCAAACGAGCAAGGCCCGCCGCAAGCATGTTGGCTCGAGCAATTGACGACAGTTTATCGACGGCGAGCAAATCCGTTGGCGAGGATTCGAGAAGCGACAACACCTCTCCGGCACGTTTTGGTCCGATGCCCGGAAGCCAAGCTACTTCGGCGGAGAGCCTTTTCCGGGGATTGGTCAAATCCGAACGCGCCTCCATGCACTCACTTGAGTCGAACAGCAAGCTACGTTCGTCGGCCAGTTCCATGATCCGACGACGGTTATCGCGGGGGCTGGCATTCAGAATATGAAAAGGATTTTGTAATAGATCCATGCTCCCCTCCGGTTACTTGTCATCCCAGACGAATCCAATGCGTCTGCTTTTTTGTCCTTGGTCTTTAGGAAGGCTGTTCAACGCTGTCTCAATGCTGGTTTGATCAAGCTCTGTCTTCCCGGCCTTGGCAGCGAGCCGTGCGGCCTCGCGTATGACAAAAGCCGAGTCGGAGAGAGCTTTGCCGGTAAGCGCATCAAGAATCTTGTCCGCGTTAAGGTCATCGGCTTTTGGCAGCTTGCTCAATAGTGAGTCCACCAGAGAAGCCACTTCTTCCCGCGACGGCATGCCAACCTCGATGATGTGGTCAAACCGGCCGCGACGAAGAATAGCCGGATCGATCATTTCGATCAGGTTCGTCATGGCAATAATCAGGACCTTGTTCTTGATTGCCTCTGGGATGCGCCGGAGAAACTCGGCTACCTCCTCGACGTGATGCAAGC